>CAIRDL010001121.1 GCA_903877345.1 uncultured Oscillochloris sp.
ACCGTATCAGTGACCAGCGCGTTCAGGTCGCTAATCGGCCAGAACAGGGTGACAAGGCCCAAACGGCTGATGCTGTTCAGCAGGTTGGAGGGCCAGCGCCCGATGTGCTGCCAATTGACGGCAGCAATATTCGCCAACAACGGGCGCACATGCTCGCCCACGGTGGTGCCTGCAGGCGGATTGAGCAGCGCGTCAAACTGGCGGCGCATCTCTTCGGCGCGAGTTAGGAGGCGCACCGGCCCCACCCCGCGCAGCGCCGCCTGACAGCCCAGGCGGTAGCCCTCGGCCAGCCGTTCATCTGACAGCCATGTGTGCTCGATTTCAGTGGGTTCGTTCAATTGGTCGGCCCCACCGAGCACGCGGCACTCGCTCATCGTACAAAGCCCGCTGCCATCACATGTAAAACCGATATGCACAGCGTTGCGGCGGGCGATGGCTACGATCCGTTCGCCCAATTTCGCCTCAACGACTTCCTCGTTAATCTCGACTTGGCTCATAGTTCGCCTCCTGTGCGGTAGAGCGAAGAACCGCCCACACGATAAAACAACTTCACGCTTGTTAATTGTAACATAAGCTTTCCCGCGTCACAATCGCGTTCCTTCGCGCACAAGCGTGGTATACTGCTTGGCGCACGTCCTAGGAGCAAGACCCTGAGGAGCCCCGTATGCCCGCCGCTCTCCGCGACGAGTTGGTCACGTTGACTTGTGATTTGATGCGCTTCGAATCGGTCGCCGAACGACCGGATCAGCTTGAGGCGGTCATCAGCTATGTCACCGCGTACTTGGCTGATTTGCCCGACCTCGCTCTTGAGCGTAGCGCGGTAGGCGGCAAGCATGCCCTCGTCGTCGCACTGCGCCCCACCCGCACGCCGGCCCTGATGCTCAACGGCCATCTTGATGTGGTGGTCGGTCGGCCCGCTCAGTTTACCCCCGAAGTGCGTGACGGGCGTATCTACGGTCGCGGCAGCCAGGACATGAAGGGCAGTTGCGCCGTGATGTTGCGCCTGCTCCGCGACTTGGCGGCGCGGCCCACCCGCCCTGATGTCGCCTTCCAGTTTGTTACCGATGAAGAGATTGGGGGCGCGTTAGGCACAGCGCGGCTCCTGACGGAAGGTTGGCGGGGCGGCTTGCTGCTCTGCCTTGAACCGACTGATATGGGCGTGCTCTACGAACATAAGGGCGCCCTTTGGGTCGAAGTGCGCCTGCCCGGTCGTCCCGCCCACGGCTCACGGCCCTGGGACGGGCACAACCCCGTGGGCGATATGGCCCGTGGGTTGGCCGCCCTTGACGCCCGTTTTCCTGTACCCACTGGCCCTGACGAGTGGTGTACCACCGTCACGCCTACGATCATCCACGTCGGGGCTGGCTCACGCAATCAAGTGCCCCCGGAGGCGGTGCTGACTCTTGACATTCGGTATGCCGCCGATGAGACGCCCACGACGATTATGGACGCCCTGACCGTCTGTTTCCCCACAGCTGTGGTGCAGGCGATTGCGGGTGGCCCCGGGCTCCGCACTGACCCGGCGCACCCCGAGGTTAGCCGCGTTGCCGTTGCGCTTACAGCCCGTTTGGGGCACACGCCCCGCTTTTTTCGTGAACATTACGCCACTGACGCCCGTTACTACACCCACGTCGGCCTCCCGGCCATCTGCGTCGGCCCTGTCGGCGCTGGTCTCCACTCTGATGAGGAGTGGGTG
>CAIRDL010001122.1 GCA_903877345.1 uncultured Oscillochloris sp.
CTTGCGAGTTGTGGCGTTGGGGGAACGCCCACGAGCAAGGCGCCCGTTGCTCCGGCGGAAGGACAAGTGAAGGTTGACATCCACGCCTTCCAGGTTACGCCCAATGTCTCGTCAGTGCCTGCCGGCCCGGTTACGTTCACCGTCACCAACTCGGATGTGCAGCAGCACGAAATGTTGGTCGTGCCCTTCCCCGCCGTCGCGCTCGCCAATGGCGGTGTGAAGGCTCCGGCGAAGACACGCAACGACGGCCCGCTCGAGCAGGTGATGGAGCGCATGGTTTACGACAATGCGGTGTTGCGCCTGGATGAGAAGTTCCTTGGTAGCTTGGGCGAAGTGGCGAACGTTGAGGGTGGCACCGGTGGCCAAGTCACGCTTGATCTGCCCGCTGGCGAGTATCTGTTGCTCTGTAACCTTCCGGCGCACTTCCAGTCGGGAATGTGGACTAAGCTCACCGTGACGCGGTAATCCCGCCCTTACGGCCTGAGCCTCAGTGAGAACTAGGGACGAGTTTGGCAATGTGCCAAGCTCGTCCTTTTTTAGTTTGCAGCTTTGCCACAGCCTTTGCGTACGTAGTGCAAGCTTCCAGCCTGCCACCTAAATTTGGCCCCAATTAGTGGTCGTGGTCGGATGGGGTGCCCGAACAGTCGTACGAGGTAGCCCAGTTGCAAGAACCGGCTGATGGACCGGAGCGCACGGCTTGGTGGAGGCCAATACCCGACTGCACAGCGATGCCGCCTTGCAGGAGGCCTTTGGCCGGGAGGCGTGCGCCGATCAATCGACCATTCAGGCCACCTTGCATGCCTGTACCGCGACCAATGTCCAGGAATTGACGACCGCCCTCACCACGATCCATCGTCAGCACAGCCAGGGCTAGCACCACACCTATCAGCGTCACCTCCAGATCCTGGATGTCGCCATGAGCGGGATGCCCGGTGGGCGGACAGCGGCCCAGCTATGTTGCCAAGCAGCGCCATCGCCGGGGGCGTCAACGCGGGCGGGTCGTAGCCACCCGCTATGGGGAGATCGTGACGGATCAGCATCCGGATCGTCAGGTCGGCTGGGTCACGACGCCCACGCAAGCCTATGTCCGCCCGGTCGGACGGATCGCCGTGCGCTGGATGCAGAAGACCGATCAATGGGCGTATGCGGTGATCCGCTCGACAGTGATCCCGCAGGAAGTCGTGCGGGAAACCGGACAACCGCCGGAGTCCATCTTCGACCATCATGCGGTGCTCCTGGCCTACGTGTACGGCTACGACGCCTGCGGCGGTGGGGTCGAAACCGCCTGACAAACACGGCCTCGGGCTGACCAAACGCAACAAAAAGCGGTTTGAGGCGCAGCAAATGGTCGTCTTGCTCGGCGTCCTGGCCCATAACGTGACCGTCTGGGCGCGTCGCTGGCTGGCACCGCATGCGCCCAAGGTTCGCCGCTACGGGATCATTGGTGCGCGACGTGTTCCACATCAGTGGGACGCTCGTGTGCAATTAAGGGGACGACTCATCGGCGTGCTCCTCAACCAGCGGGCACCACTCGTACGCGGGCTTGCCCGTAGCCTAGATGTGCTGCTTCGCCCCTCGCACGTTGCCGTTACTTGGGGCCAAATTTAGGTGTAAAGCCAGATTGAAAGCTTGCCTAAAGGCAAATAGCAGTGAATTACCCGTTGTAGTCGCATGGAAGCGCTTGCATCTGTCTAGACCTCCTTGTATAATTCGCCTGCACCTGTCATAAGCTAAGATGTTCAGGGGTTCCCCAGCGTTGAGCCGACCGATGTCTCAGTCAGTGCCGAGCGTCAGCCCCCCGCCAGGGGAGGATGACAGCCTCTTGCGTACCTTGCTTGTGAGCGAGGTGCCGAGTCGCCATGAGCAGATTCGCCCGGCACGGTTGCGCTCGACCACCCAACAGCGCACCGAGGCCCTGCGCGGCTTCCGGCGGCGCACATGGGTTGACCGCGCCCTCACCCTCGCCGAGCGCGCCTTGGTACTCGCCGCCGTCACCACGTTCGCCTACTGGCTGTTTGAAGGCTATGGCCGCGACTGGCTCCACGAGTTGCGTCAGGCCCACGCCGCCCAAGTGCTTCCTCTAGCCTTGACCCCCACAATCAATCTACCTACGCCGAGCAGCCTACCACCCCCGGTGGTGCCGCCCCAAGCGGCGGCTTTGCCTTTCACGCGCCCCGAAGACGCCTTGCCAGCGGCGGATCTCGCCACACGGGTGCCTGGCGATAGCTTTATGGTACCCCAGACGCTACACACCGCCCCCGACGCCACTGACCCCCGCCCGCACTACTTGCGGCTGCCCACCCTTGGGGCTGACATGCCCGTCTATGAGGTTTTTCAGCGCGACGATGGCTGGGAGGTTGCCGAGTATGCTGCTGGCTTTCATAATGGTACTGCCCTGCCGGGTACCGTCGGCAATAGCGTCTTCTCCGGTCACGCAGGGCTGCGTGGGGCCGTTTTCAAAGATCTTGGGCGGCTCAAGCCCGGCGACGATGTGATTGTCGAAACTGGCGGTTGGCGCTATGTCTA
>CAIRDL010001123.1 GCA_903877345.1 uncultured Oscillochloris sp.
AACCTCGCCCCCGTTCAGTTCACCCGCATGCACGACAACCTCGGCCCCACGGTCAGTCTGAGTACGACTGCCGCCAACCTGACGAACCGCAGCCCCATCCCGGTGAGCGTCAGCTTCAGCGAGCCGGTGGGCGTTTTCACGGCAACCGGGCTGACGGTGGGGAACGCCACGGTCGGCACCTTCAGTGGCAGCGGGACGAGCTACAGCTTTGACCTGACGCCGTTGGCCGACGGCCCCGTGACGGTGGAGATCGCCGCCGGGGTGGTGACGGACAGTGTGGGGAACCCGAACTTGGCGGCGGCGGCACTCAGTTGCACCTACGACGGCACCGCGCCGAGCGTGATGAGCCTGCGCGCCCTCGATGTGAGTAGCGCCAACGTGACGAACGCCCGCTTCACAGTGGTCTACAGCGACAACCTCGCCCTTGACCAGACCAGCCTGAGCGCTGGCAACTTGCGCGTGCGCGGGCCGAACGGCTTTGATCAGGCAGTCACGTTGGTGGATGTGAGCGCGGCAGCGAGCGGCCCCGGCGTGACCGTCACCTACAACCTCGCGGCCCCCGGCGGCTTCTGGGATCGCACTGACAACGGCAGTTACACCATCGTCCTGGTCGCCGACGAGGTGCGCGACACAGCGGGGAACGCGGCAGTCGCCGCCGACCTGGGCAGTTTCCGCGTTGGACTGACGACGCTGCTGTTCACGATGCACAGCTATTTGCCGCAGATCAATCTGCCGCCCGCACCGTTACGCGGGCCAGACCTGGTGGTTGAAACGCTCACCACGGTGAACGGGCAACTGACCATGACCATCGCCAATCTTGGCGACACGGCGGTGAGCACGCCGTTCTGGGTTGATCTGCTGATTGCGCCGAGTCGAGCGCCGGTGGCCCCGAACGACACCTGGGATACCATCGGGACACGGGGGCTGAGTTGGGGCATCACCGAAGGCTTAACCCCCGGTGCGCGCCTGACTTTGACGCTGGGCGACCGCTTTGCTCGGCCCGACTTCAGCCGGCCTGGTGGCCCAATCGTCGCAGGCACGACGCTGTACGCGCATGTTGATGCCGTCAACATACAAAGCAGCTACGGCGGGGTGGAAGAGAGCCACGAACGGTTGGGCTTGCCCTACAACAACGTCCTCGGCCCGGTCAGCGCGGCGTCTACGATTGTCACCCCGGCGGCGAGTACGGCACCTTCGGGGGACACGCCAGTGGGCTTGCCGGTTCGGCGGTAGGCGGGAGGGGCAGTGTCCTCGCTGGCTTCGACAAGCTCAGCCGGCAGGACGCGGCGGGCGAGGACGCGGCGGGCGAGGACGCTGCCTGAGCTTGTCGAAGGCAGCGGTCGCGTGCTGGGGTTGCCTGAGCTTGTCGAAGGCAACCCCAGTTTCGTTGCGACGGTGCCTCTACAGTGGGCATACAAGCCAAAAAACAGCCTGCGAACGTGCTGCTCAAAATGTCCGAATCACGAGTTTCAAAACGCCCCTGAACCTAGCCTACGCGCCCAGGCGCAAGTTCGGCACCACCTCAAGCGCCCACCCGCTCTGCACGCCTACGGCGAAACGGTAGTAAGCGGCAGCCCCGACCATCGCCGCGTTGTCGGTGCAAAGGGCCAACGGCGGGCAAATGACGGGAATGGCCGCCCGTTGGGTTAACTCTTTGCGAAGACGCACGTTGGCCGCGACTCCGCCCGCTAACAGAATCGCCACCGCCCCGTAGCGCACGGCGGCATCTACGGCTTTGGCGGACAGCACATCTACGACCGATTCCTGGAAGGCGTAGGCCATTTGCCCGACGAACGCCGCGTCCAGCGGTACGGGCGACGCCCCCGCTGGTGGGGACACCGCCCGCCCTCGTGGCGTTTTTGGTTCGCCCCCTGTAGCTTTCGACAGACTGCGGACGGTGAGTTCCTGGCGCTCCTGGACTTTGTGCAGCACGGCGGTTTTGAGGCCACTGAACGAGAAGTCGTAGCTGTCACGCAGCCAAGCGCGGGGCAGGGTGCCCACCGGCAGCACGCCTTGGGCCGCTTGTTGAATGGCAGGGCCACCGGGGTAATCCAGGCCGAGGATGCGGGCCACTTTGTCGAAGGCTTCACCCGCTGCGTCGTCGCGGGTTTGCCCAAGCAGCGTGTAGTCGCCGTGGTCGCGCAACAGCGCCAAGAGCGTGTGTCCGCCTGAGACAACCAGCGCCACGAGGGGAAATGCTGGCGGGGCCGCTGGTTGCTCCGGCGGGGTGATGAGCCAGTTGGCGTAGATGTGCGCTTCGAGGTGGTTGACGCCGATGAAGGGCAGGGCGCGCTGCCAGGCCAGCGCCTTGGCAGCGTTGAGGCCGGTAAGCAACGCCCCGCTGAGGCCAGGGCCGTAGGTGGCGGCAACGGCGTTGATGCCCGCCCAACCACCCGGTACGGCCCGCAGCGCCGCTTCGATCACGGGAACGAGGCTGAGGATGTGCTGCCGCGAGGCGACTTCCGGCACTACGCCGCCGAAACGCTGGTGCAGCGCCATCTGCGAGGCGACGATGTTGGACAGCACCGTGCGCCCGCCGCACACCACGGCGGCGGCAGTCTCGTCGCACGAGGTCTCCAACGCCAGAATGGTGAAGTCGTCGGGAAGCGCAGGCTTGGTCGCAGGTTCGTTCATCCTGCGTCCTGTTCCGCGACGCCCGCTTCACCGAAGGTCGCCATTTCGCGCATCAGGCGAGCGGCGGCAAGCACCAACGGCAGCGCCAGCGCAGCCCCGCTCCCTTCCCCCAACCGCAGGCCCAACCGCAACAGCGGCCCGGCCCCGGCTTCGATCGTCAGCCCCAGGTGTTCCAAAGCCAAGGCGTGCCCAGGCTCGACCGAGCAGTGGCTCGCCAGCATGTAGTCGCGGGCAGCGGGGGCCAAGGCTGCGGCAGCCAACGCCGCCGAAGTCGTGATGTAGCCGTCGAGCAGCACCGGCACCCGCCGCGCCGCCGCCGCCAAGGTTGCGCCTGCCAGCGCGGCGATTTCCAGTCCGCCCAGTTGCGCGAGCGTCTGGAGCGCGCTGGTGGTTCCGGCGGCTTGTGCGCGGCTCAGGGCCATTTCGACCACCGCGATCTTGCGTGTCAGCCCTGCGTCGTCCACGCCCGTCCCGCGCCCGACGGTCACGGTGGGCGGGGTGCCGGTGAACGCGCTGGTGAGCGCCGCCGCCGGGGTGGTGTTCGCAATGCCCATCTCGCCCAAGGCGATGAGGTTCACGCCTGTGTCGAGCAGTTCGTTCGCCAACCGCGCTCCGCCGAGCAGCACGGCGACGGTTTCGGCTTCACTCATGGCTGGCTCGCGGGCGATATTGCCGCAACCGCGCCGCAGATTGAGCCGCTGCAGACGCGGGTCGTCCGGCAATTCACCGGCGATGCCCGCATCCACCACCAGTAGACGCGCCCCGGCAGCGGCGGCCAAAGCGTTAATCGCCGCGCCGCCAGCCAGGTAGTTCAGGCACATCTGTACCGTCACCGCCTGGGGAAACGCGCTCACACCCTCGGCGGCGACACCGTGGTCGGCGGCGGCGAGGAAAATGGCCGGGGTGACCGTGGGCGGAATGATCTGCCCCGTTGCGCCAGCCAAGCGCGCCACCAAG
>CAIRDL010001124.1 GCA_903877345.1 uncultured Oscillochloris sp.
GTGATGCGTGATGCGTGATCGCTCAGGGTGCGGCCTAGTCACGGATCACGCATCACGAGTCACACGACGACCGGGACATTGTAAATTTTCCGCATCCCTAAAAGCACACCCGTCCCCCTTACTGCCTAGTCCCTTGGGAAGCGTGGTGGTGAATCGCGATTGCGGGGTCTGCAATTCGATTGCGGGGTCTGCAATTCGATTGCGGGGTCTGCAATTCGATTGCGGGGTCTGCAATTCGATTGCGGAGCGTGCGGAGAGCGGAACACCCTCCCGCTCAGATTTCTTTCTCTGATCAGCCAATCGCGCACCCTCCCGAACTTTGACCCAGCCCTCGTGCTTGTTAGAAAGGATTGACAAACACCCTTCTTCATGCTTTCATCGAAGGGCAGCAACTCCTTGCCGCCGTTGAACTGCGCATTGCGTTTGAGCGTACCCAACGCGCCAGCCACGACTGTCTGCGCCTCCTGCTTGATGTCCAAGCCGACGACCTCCTTGAGGTTCACTGGGAGCGCCTCTGGGTGCCGGTGGGAAACGACTGGGTCGTCGCCGCGATTGACCAGCGCTTGCTCTTCTCACGTTACCTGCCCAGCCCAATTGACCGTAACTTTCCCCCCTTCAGCCCCAAGGTGCTCCGTGTCCTCATCCTCGTCGCTAGTCCGACCGACTGCGCCCAGTATAGGCTGCGCCCGTTCGCTGTTGAGCCTGTAGTCAAGCGCTTACAGCAAAGCATTGGCCCCGCCAACTGTATGGTACTCGCACAGCCCCCAACCCTCGACACGCTCTGCGCGGCCTTGCAGGTGCGCTTTTATCCGGTGGTGTATCTCGCCTGTCACGGTGCGTTGGGTGAAGATGGCGAGCCAATCCTGTATCTGGCGAACGCAACAGGTGACACCGACCCGGTGACGGCATCGCGCTTGATCGAACAGTTGCAGCAACTAGGCGGGCAGGGCCACTTACCCCATCTGCTCTTTCTGATGCGTTGTTATGGGGCTGCCGAGCCAGACAACGTGCCGTTCAGCGGTCTGGCCCAACAACTCGTGAACAAGTTGGGGCTACCGGCGGTTGTCGCAATGAATGATTCACTTGGTTAAGCTCGTCTTGCTCTTTCTGTAACCAGGGGCGGTGCGTCAAGGCAGCTTTACAATCGAGCAGGAGCTTGGCAATCTCATCGGCGGGGTCAATCATTGGCTGTGCGCCAAACACTTGGAGGGCCAAACTGCGAGCCACGGCGATCCGTAGCTTGTGCGGCGACCTTCGCTTGGCCGATGAACTCGTCCAGACTGCGGGGGCGTAGGCTCTTCTCGACCTGATTATCTTCGCCCGCAGGCTTTGGGCTTAGGAGTCGCTCCTCGTCGTCCATGCTTTCCTCGCACAAGCGTGCCAATCTCAGCGGGCATTATAGCGCTTGTACCCCACGGAGTGACCGTCACCCTATAGGTTTTCCGTAACGCCAGCACCGCGTCGTAACGCGGCTGCGCCGTGCGTTTCGTCTTCGCCCAGAAGACAAGGTTTGGCGGCACGGTACAGTTTTGGCTCGGGCATGTTTCAAACGAGCTTTACCGTTTGGGCGAATGCACCGCATCCTGTTACGGCAAAGCTGCAAGCTAAAATCTGCAATCTGAACCATGCCTTTAGGCGCTGGAACGCGGCTGAAGCACACCATGAGGCCCGTTGCGAAGCCTTGGCCGATGTGTGGTAAAATTGGCAAAGCAACAGCGGAACGACGCGCACCCGTACGTGCAGTCCTGACGCCATCCTTCGCCGCAAAGGCTCGCGAACAAGGACAGGAGTAGGGTTATGCCAACTGGTCTTGGTCAAGCAACGCAGATGATCGGCCCGATTGCCCCGGCATTGCTCTGTTGGGCCTGCCTGATCATCGTGGTGGTTGGACTGGCCCTGATGTTCTTCTGGACAAATGTCACCGCGTTTGCTCGCCAGATTCGGGGCGGGCAGCGCAAACCTACCGCCGGGTCTATGCCCGAGCGTAAGTCGTCGCGCTAAATCACGGTCTGTCGCAGTCCCGCCGCCATTGCGCGACGAACTGCAGGGGGAGGGTTCGCGGGCCAGGGTTTCGCCCCTCCCCGGCTTATCCTCCCTCTTTATTTTGCGCTAGAGAGTCGTGCTATGGCAACTGAGACTGCCACGTCGCAGCCCTCCAAAAATGGTTCCCCTGCCGCGCCCGCCGTTCCGGTTCCTTCGTCGGA
>CAIRDL010001125.1 GCA_903877345.1 uncultured Oscillochloris sp.
TGCTGCTGCCCGTATCGCGGAGCAGGAAATGACCGTCGGGGAGCTGATCAAGTTGGGCGTGGAAACGGGAGATACTGGGGTTGTCCAGCACAATGTCGCAGCCCACGCGCCCAAGCGTAAACTGCTTCTGCCCAGGGGTCAGCGCAAAGTGCTGGTACGTTTCCGGCGGGGCAGCAGGCACCTGGGGGTTGAGGTAGACCATCGTCACGAGGATGCCGAGCGAACTGTCGCCGATCCGCACCGTGTCGCCGTCGCGGAGTTGGTGGCGAGTGACGCGCCGCCCTGCCACGAGCAGCCCGTTCGTGCTGTTCAGATCGACAATCACATGCGCGGCACCCTCAGGCTCGATGCGGGCATGGTGGCTTGAGACGAAGGGCTGCCCGATCACGATCTCGTTATCCGCCGCCCGCCCGATGCGTAGCGCCTGCGCGCCCACCGCCAAGGTGCGCGAGGTCACGCCGTCGTTCAGCAGCAACAGGGCCGTGCCCTCAGGAATACGAACCGTCTGGCTTGAGGCAGGAGCGCTCATAAGTTCTCTTTGCTGATTTTAGAGTTTAGATTTTGGATTTCAGATGGCAGTCACTTCACCGTCTAAAATCTGCAATCTACAATCTACAATCTCAGTGATCAAGCCCCGGCAGCTTAAAACTCAGGACAAGCCACTGATCGCCATCGCGCACCATAACAAGCGTCCCCGTCGTCGTGAGCGGCGTGCCCCCTTGGTCGTTGGCAGGGGCCAAATCGTAAGTCGCCTGCACCTCGGTGGTCGTGGGATCTTCGTGGGTCACGGTGTAGGTAATTGGGCCAACGCGCTCAAAGTAGGCGCTCAGGTCAATAAAACTGGCGAGGTCGAGTTTGACTTGCCCGCCGAGTCTAGCTGGTGCGGCGAGAGACTGAGCGCGCTGGAGGTCGCCGGCACGCAGCGCCTCAAGAAAGAGCGTCGCCACCTGTTCGGGCCGTTGCCCCGACGGCAACGGTTGGAGCGTGCGGGTGGGCCGTGGGGTCACGTTCGCCTGCGCCGTCGTGTCAATCGTCGGGACGCCGGGGATTTGAGGCGGCCAGACCACAATCGTGCGGGTGAGCGACGCCGTCGCCGCAGACCCCGGAGTTGCCGTTCGTGGGTTGATGACAATCGCTGTGGCAGGTGTGGCTTGGGTCGGGGCGGTACCCGCCGGCAAAGGGGTGGTGGGTGCTATGGCCGTACCTGCCGGCAAAGAAGGCGTGGGTTTGGCGGGCGTGCCAGCGCCGCTGTTGGTTAAAGCCTGGAGGGCCGCGCAGGCATCAATGCGGCCCGCCCCAAGCTGGCGCAGCCGCTTCACATTGCTCGAAGCGCTGTCGTAGATGTGCGGGTCGGCGCTGCGTTCGATCACCTCGCGCACCTCGCGGGCGGTCGCATTGGGCGCTGCTGAGAAAATGAGTGCCGCCAACGCCGCCACGTAGGGTGCCGCCATCGAGGTGCCGCTCAACGTGTCGTAATTCTTGTTGAAGCGCTCGTCCGGCGGCAACCCACTGGTAAGAAAGACATCGTAGGTCGGCAGCGTCGAGAGAATCTCCTCACCGGGGGCAACGACGCTGATCCAAGCGCCATAGTTCGAGAAGCGCGAACGCTGATCGTCGCGGTTCGAAGCCGCAACGACCATCACGTTGGGGTTCTCATACCCGATGACATTGGGCAAAGGCAGGTAGTCATTGCCAGCGGCCACGACAATCAACACCCCCGCTGCGGTAGCTTTCGCCAGGGCCGCGTCAATCTCGGGTGAACCTTCACTCGCCGTCAGCAGTAACGAAGCCCCGAGGCTGAGGTTAAGCACGCGGGCACCCTTTTCGACGGCGTAGCTGATGCCCGCAGCGATGTTGTGGTCATCGCCCCCCTGATTGTCGAGCACCCGCACCGGCAGGATTTTCACCCCAGGGGCCAGGCCAATCACCCCTTCAGCGCTGCTCAACGTCGCGGCAATAATGCCCGCCACATGGGTGCCGTGCCCGTCGGTGTCACGCGGGTCGTTGTCACCATCAAGGAAATCGTAGCCATCGTCACGCAAACGACTGACGAGATCGGGGTGGCCCATATCCACGCCGCTATCAACCACCGCCACCGTGACCGCAGCGGCCCCGGTGGTACGCTTCCAAGCGCATGGCGCGTTAATGCGTTCAAGCGCCCATTGGCGACGGAATACTTCGGCCCCGGGGGTTGGCGCGACGGCACCCGTGCGTTGCGGCCATGTCAAGCTCAACAAGATGAGACAAAGGGCAGCGAGTGCCGCCCGGTGGTTTTTAGAAATTAGCACGTTATGGCCCTTCCTGACCAAGCGGCGGCCAGGTGATGGTATCGAGATACCAAACATTCTGCTGGCGCACGAGGCTAAACTCCGCCTGAACCGGACGTTCCCCCATCTGACCGCCGCGCACCGTGTAGCTCAGCGTCGCGGTCACGCGCACTTGCGCCTTTTGATTCGCGTTGGCAAGCAGCGTGTAAGTCGGATCGCGGAACGCCAAGCGCTCAACCACACTGAGGTAGGTGCGGACTTCGGGGGCAATTTGGCGGCGGACGCCATCGGGGGCCACCTCCGCCAACACCCGGGTCGCGTCGCGGGCCTCAAGGCCAGCAATGAACCGCTGCACCGTCGCCACCGGAGCCTGAGGATCTTCCGGCGTCCCGCAGGCACTGAGGGCGCAGGCAAGGGCCAGCATGAATACGGCTCGTCGCATAGAAAACTTCCTGTAAAACCTGTTGGGCACTGGCGTGATGCGTGATGCGTGATGCGTAATTCGAGATGCGTGATGCGTGACCGGGCCGATCACGGATCACGAATCACTCATCAGAAAGCTTCCGCTGCCTTCACTCCGAAAGATAGACATCAATACTGTTGTAGCCGGTGCTCTTCCCGCTGAATTCATGACCCTTGGAGAACCCAGTGAACAGATCCAGCGAGCCACTCTCCAGCGCACCAGAGAGATCAAGTTCAGAGGCGAA
>CAIRDL010001126.1 GCA_903877345.1 uncultured Oscillochloris sp.
ACTAGCGGTGATTATCAACGGCGGGTTGCTCCTCGCTACCCCTAATACGACCGAAGTGGGGCGCGGCAAGCCCGAAAAGTTCTTAGAGGGCATGCTGCGGGCGGGGGCAGCTAGTTCGTTCGATATTCTGGCCTACCACACCTACCCGTCGTACCCGAACCAGCAAGTTGACTATGATCTCGGGGGAGGGAGTAGCTGGGAGCAGTATGGTGGCTGGACAGTCGGCAAAGCCCGCTTCCTCCAGTCAGTCATGCAGTCCTACCAGGTCAACAAGCCCCTCTGGCTGAATGAGGCGGGCCTTATCTGTACCCCACCTTACGCCGAGTGTACGCCCCCGCCCCCAATGGGTGCCTTTTTCCAGGCTCAAGCCGATTTTGTGGTGCGTATCATGAGTCGAGCAGCGGCAAACGGGATTCAACAGGTGTCGTGGTACACCCTCGATGGGCCGGGTTGGCGCTCCGCCTCGCTGCTTGATGGCAACCAACAGCCGCGCCCGGTCTACACGGCTTACCAACAGTTCATCCTGCGCGTCGGGCAGTATTATGGCATCGCCGCGACGACCTACAGCGCCGAGACTGAGGCGTACCGCTTTAACAAAGGAGCGACGGTAGTTGATGTGGTTTGGTCGCGGAGCAGCACGACGCGCACGGTTGAAGTGCCAACTGGGCGCTTCCTGGCGGCCTATTCGCGTGATGGGGCGGCGCTAACCCCACGCTTCGGTGCGGCAGTGCAGCTTGATGTTGGCTTCACGCCCATCTACATCGAACGAACGCCCTGAGGCTACGCCTCGCGGGTGAACTGCGCGGTCAGATCCGCCACCTGCGCGTAGCGGGCATGCACATCGGCCAAAAGGGTTTCGTCCACGGTGGTGGCGTTGCGGTAGACCTGTTTGTCGAGCATGCGCCCTTTTTCGCCGCCGGGCCAGATGCGCCACGAGTCATTGTCAATCACATCGGCGACGAGCAACGCGGTTCCGTCAGGGGCCGCGTTGCTGTTGGTTGGGCGCCCAAACTCGATCTTGAGATCCACCAGAGTCACGGTTTGCGCCGCCCAAGCCGCTTCAAGCAGGCTGAAGACCTGGCGGGCGACCGTCACCAACTGATCCACCTCAGCCGACGTAGCGAGACTTTGGGCGACGATTTCCGCCGCGCTGATCTGCGGGTCGTGGGCCGCATCGTCTTTTAGAAAAAACTCGACCAACAGCGGATCGAAGCGCTGTCCTTCGACCACCTCGGAGTGGCGCCGCAGGTACGAGCCGGTCGCCAGTCGCCGCGTCACGACCTCAAGGGGCAGCATGGCGCAACGACGGGCCACCGTGACCGTCGGTTCGGGGGCGCTGACGAAGTGGGTCGCTACGCCCGCCCGGTTGAGCAGCGCGAAAACATTGGCGGTCGTGCGCCCTGCCAGCGCGCCCTTGCCGACGATTTCGTTGCGCCGCGCCCCGTCGCCCGCCGTGATGCCGTCTTTGTGTACCAAGATGACCAGGTCTGAGTCGGTGGGGTGCGCGTAGATCTGTTTGGTCTTGCCTTCGGTGAGTTTTGGGCCTAGGAGCATGGGGACGCCTTTCTGATTTTAGATAAGGTTTTAGGTTTCAGGGGTCGGGTTTCAGGTTTCAGTTCACGCATGACATTCTGATGGGTTCGCCCTGACCCCTGACCCCTGACCCCTGACCCCTGACCCCTGAAACCTGAAGCCTACAGCGCCAACGTCAGTTCGTGCTGTTCATCAGCGACGACGAAGCCGACGCGCATGAAGGCCGGGGTGAGGCTGCTGTCGGTGGGTTCGTTGACGCTGGTGAGGCTGCTGGCGTGAGCTTGAAGGCCGAGAAGCATGTGGCGGGCCGCCAGTTCGTCGCGGGCACCAAGGTCAATCAGGCGCAGGGCGTGGTTGTCGCCCGTCACCAGGGCGTAGGCCACCAGCACGCCAGCTTCGCTGAGGGTTAGGCCGCGCAAGTCGGGTTGCGAGAGCAGCGCCGCCGGGGCGCGTTGCCACGCGGCGCGTACCGGGTGAAAGGCCGCGAAGTGGCCCATCACCAGGGCT
>CAIRDL010001127.1 GCA_903877345.1 uncultured Oscillochloris sp.
ATGGCCTCCTCGATCTTCCTGGTGACACTGAGCTTGGGGTTGTCGTCGTACCACATCAAAAATGGGGGGCTCTTCGCCAACATGACCGCCACCTCTCTCTCTCGTAAGACCCGCGTGCGCTGCTGCTCTGATTGTATACCGCACTAATGTTCGTTGTCAAGCCCTACTCGAACACCAGTTCCCCATGTTGTCCGCCCCGCTTTGCCGCCAAGCGGATGTCACTGATCCGCATGGTGCGGTCTACCGCCTTGCACATGTCGTAGATCGTCAGGGCCGCCACGCTGACCGCCGTTAAGGCTTCCATTTCGACGCCCGTCTGGCCGGTGGTGCGAACCGTTGCCTCGATCTGGAGGGCGCTGGTCTGACCGTCAGGCGCGATCTCGACGCTAACATGCGTGAGCAGCAAGGGATGACAGAGGGGAATGAGTTCGGCGGTGCGCTTGGCGGCCATTAGCCCCGCCACCCGCGCTACCGCCATTACGTCGCCCTTCACCATACCCCCGCCGAGAATCAGTTCCAGGGTCGCGGGCTGCATCAGCACCACCCCACGCGCCCGCGCCTCGCGCTGCGTCACGGCTTTCATGCCTACATCAACCATGTGGGCATGGCCCTCCCGGTCAAGATGCGTCAGGCCCGTTGCGTATAGTTCTTCGCTCATGGGTTTGCTCCCTTATCTCCACTAGGCTATGGCGGCGGAAAAACGCTGTTGGCCTTTTTACCATGAAGCGCACGAAGACCAAACTATTTTCTGACGAACGCCGTGCCACCAGAGCGGCTTGCCCCTATACTCCCGCTTACCATTCACCACCACGCTGCCGCCAAGTTAGGGTTACGCAGCTGAGTCGGAGGTTTATGGGCTTGACATAAGGCTTTTTTATGCATGAATCAGGGCAGAAGACCGGCGGAACACGCTTGAAATGGTGCGTATAGGTGGTATATAATACGCCCATTCACGGCCTACCGTTGGATAAACTGCATTTAACGAACAGACGTTCATTGAAAACGTCTGTATCGAAATCGTCCGGTGTCAAAATGCCGTATGGTGAAAAGTAATGCCCCAAGTTGAGTTGGAACCTCGCGTGACGCACGCTTTTCACCATTTGTCGGTGCTGCTTCAGGAAGTGCTGGACGCCTTGGCTCCAGTGCCCGGCGGGGTCTATCTTGATGGCACGCTTGGTGGTGGAGGACACGCCCAGGCGCTTCTGGCGGCGGCCCAACCCGGCGGTCGCCTCCTTGGTCTTGATGCTGACCCGGCAGCTCTCGCCGCCGCCGAGGCCCACCTCACGGCAACCGCGCTCCCTCGGCACGCTTTTACCCTCAGTCACGGTTTGTTCGGCGCAATGGCGGAACTTGCCCAAGCGCACGGCTTTCCCGCGTTTCACGGCATCTTGCTCGACCTGGGGGTTTCCTCGCACCAATTCGATACGCCAACCCGTGGCTTTAGTTTCAGCGCCGATGGCCCCTTGGATATGCGCCTTGACCCGACCCACGGCCCGACAGCGGACGATCTGCTCCAGGAGCTTGACGAGGTGGCGTTGGCTGACCTGATTTACCGCTATGGTGAGGAGCGCAACTCACGCCGCATCGCCCGCCTGATTGTGGCGCGGCGAGCGCAGGGGCCGTTCAGTGGCACCGCCGAGTTAGCCGCCCTCGTCGCCCGCGCTAGTCGCAGTGGAGGCCGCGAGCGTATCCACCCGGCGACCCGCACGTTCCAGGCGCTCCGCATCGCCGTCAACGCTGAGCTTGACCAACTCGAACAGGCGCTACCGCAGGCGGTGACGCTGCTCCGCAGTGGCGGGCGCTTGGCCGTGATTAGCTTTCATTCGCTGGAAGATCGGATTGTAAAGCACTTTTTGCGGGCGGAGTCGGGCTATGGCGGCAGTATGAACGAACAGCCACCTCGCCTGCGGATTGTGACGAAGAAGCCGCTTGAGGCTGGTGCCGTTGAGTTAGCCCACAACCCACGAGCACGTAGCGCTAAGCTACGAGTCGCCGAGCGTCTGTAAAGGAATCGCGATGGCTGTCAATACGCAACGCCTTTCACCAATCAAGGGTGCCCGCGCACGTCGGTTGGCTTTGCCGCGCTCCATGCGCCTCGATAGGAGCCGTTCGCTTTTCGGGTTGGTGCTGATTCTCAGTTTGATCAGCCTGATCGTCTTGGCGCAGACGGGCGTGGTTGCCACGCGGGGCTACGCGATTGCTCGCCTCGAAACCGAGCGCATCACCTTGCTCCGTGAGCGCACCCTGCTCCAAGAGCGCGAGGCGCGCGCGCAGTCACTCGAGCGCATCCGGCGGCGCGCCGAGCAGATTGGCTTGCGTCCGATGAGCCCGGCGCAGGCGCGCTACCTTGAGATTCCTGCGACACCAGTGCCGTAGGATTGTAGATTTCAGATTTCAGATTGTAGATTGCGGCAATCCCAAAATTTGAAAGCTGAAATCGAATGTTTTTTCGCAGTAGAGCATAATGTAGTCCGTCAACGAAGTTTGCTTGCAAAAACGTTGGCTTCGACAGGCTCAGCCAACGAGGACGTTGCGGGCACGCACGCTGCCTGAGCTTGTCGAAGGCAGCATGAATACCCGAAGCCTTCGTTGCTAGACTAATAAGTGACGTTGTCACCCTGAGCGAAGCGAAGGGTCCCGGTCGGGATTCTTCGCTTCGCTCAGAATGACAAGACGCCTCACAGCGTTC
>CAIRDL010001128.1 GCA_903877345.1 uncultured Oscillochloris sp.
AACCGGGTCGGGCGGCGCGTCAAGGTTCGCGCCGCGCAGCACCGTGTTGATCTCCTGCCAAGGCGTGCAGTGGAGGAGTTGCGGAATGACCAGCATCTCCTCCTCAGTGAGTTCGATTTCGGAGGAGCGTTCGGTGATCAGGTAGGCGGGGAGTTCGTCGAGTCCCTTCACCTCGACTTTCCAATCGAGTTCGATAGCGCTGTCGGCCTGACTGGTGGGGGCAATGACGACGATGCGTTTGCAGGTGCGAAAGTCGAGGTCGGTCGCCTTCTGGGCCGAAAGGAACGTGCGGCGGTGTTCGTTGAGGAAGTTGGTCAGCGCGTGAAAGTAGGAAATGACCTGATTATAGGGATTCTTTCGCCCAGCGTTCAGCCGCTTGCGTTCGCCGTTGCGCCCCTCGACGAACCAAGGGCCGTTGACCGAACCGATGACGCGCCCGTCGCAATGCTTGAGTTCGATGATGAAAATCGCGTCGTGTTTGATGATGACCAGATCAATAGTGCGCCCACCAACGCTGAAGTTGGCGAGCATCAGGTAGAGACCCTCCAACTGGTGGAGGCTGTTGGCGAGGGCCATGATAGCCCGCCGCTCGTTGGGGTGTTCCGGCTTTTCGCCGATCCAGATCTGGACTGCCATAGCTTGGGGGATGGGGGATGGGGGATGGGGGATGGGGGATGGGGGATGGGGGATGGGGGATGGGGGATGGGGGATGGGGGATGAATGTGATGCGCTCGACCTAACCTCTAACCTCTAACCTCTAACCCCTGACCCCTGACCCCTTGGTTCATTCCTCCAGCGCGAGTGTTTTGCGGAGTTCGACAATTTGGTCGCGGAGCGCGGCAGCTTGCTCGAACTGAAGCGCTTTGGCGGCCTGCTTCATCTGCTGTTCAAGCGCCTTGATCAGCTTGTGGATCTCGTCGCGGGGCAGCGTGGCAAGAACGGGAACGGGCTGCGCGTTGGCATCCACCTTATACTCGCCGCGTTCTTCAGCCATACGCTTGATGCGATCCGTGAGGTCACGTACACCTTTGGCAATGCCAACCGGCGTGATGTGGTGCCGCACATTATGGGCCACCTGGATGTCGCGGCGGCGCTGAGTCTCTTTGAGTGCAAAATCCATTGAGGGCGTTATGCGATCTGCGTACATGATGACCATCCCCTCAAGGTGACGGGCAGCGCGCCCGATGGTCTGGATGAGCGATGTTGCAGAGCGCAAGAAGCCCTCTTTGTCGGCGTCGAGAATGCAGACGAGGCTGACTTCGGGCAAATCCAGCCCTTCGCGCAACAGGTTGATGCCGACCACCACATCGTAGACGCCGAGACGCAGATCACGCAAAATCGCCACCCGCTCAAGGGTGTCAATGTCGGCGTGGAGATACATCGTGTGGACGCCCAACTCCTTGAGGTAATCGGCCAAATCTTCCGCCATGCGCTTGGTGAGCGTGGTGACAAGGACGCGCTGGCCCTTTGTGACGCGCTGGCGCACTTCGCCAAGTAGATCGTCAATCTGGCCCACCGTGGGCCGCACCTCGACCACCGGGTCAACCAAGCCCGTCGGGCGGATGATCTGCTCGACTAGTTGGCTGCTTTGTTCACGCTCAAGCGGGCCAGGCGTGGCCGAAACGTAGATAACTTGGTGAATGTGACTGGCGAACTCCTCGAATTGGAGCGGGCGATTCTCGAGGGCCGAAGGCAGGCGGAAGCCATAGTCAACCAGCGTCTGTTTGCGCTGACGGTCGCCAAGGAACATCCCGCGCACTTGGGGCAGCGTGATGTGACTTTCATCCACAAAAAGCAAGAATTGGTCGGGGAAATAGTCAAGCAGCGTCCAGGGTGGCTGGCCCGTCGTGCGTCCGTCCATATGGCGGGAGTAATTTTCGATGCCGGAGCAATACCCGATTTCAGCGAGCATTTCAAGGTCGTACAAGGTGCGCTGCTTGAGACGGGCGGCCTCAAGGACTTTCCCCTCCGCCTCAAGTTGGCGCAAACGTACGCCGAGTTCGTCGTGGATCGTGCTGATCGCGTTGGTGAGCTTGTCCTTCGTCGTGACAAAATGCTTGGCGGGGTAAATTTCGGTGCTGGTGCGGGTGAGCAGCACTTCGCCGGTGAGGGGATCAAACTCGGTGATGCGCTCAATCTCGTCGCCCCAAAAGGCGATGCGGGTGGCAAACTCGCTATTCGCAGGCAGAATGTCGAGGGTGTCGCCCCGAACGCGGAAGGTGCCCCGGTGGAAATCGAGATCATTGCGCGCAAACTGGAGGTCGAGGAGCTGACGCAGGAGCTTATCGCGGTGGCGGATTTCACCCTGGCGCAGCGCGATTTTAACCTGACCATAGTCGTGGGGCGAGCCAAGACCGTAGATCGCAGAGACGGAAGCGACAATCAGGACATCGTTGCGGGTAAAGAGCGCCTGCGTAGCGGCGTGGCGCAGCCGATCAATCTCCTCGTTGATCGAGGCTTCCTTCTCGATGTAGAGATCTTTGGCGGGAACATACGCCTCGGGAGTGTAATCATCGTAGTATGAAATGAACATCTCGACCGCCGCATCGGGCAAGAAATCGCGGAACTCGGCCCAGAGTTGCGCCACGAGGGTCTTATTATGGGCGAGCACGAGGGTCGGGCGCTGCACCTGCTCGAAAACCCACGACATCACGGCGGTCTTGCCGGAGCCGGTTACGCCTAACAGGGTTTGTTGGCGATAACCCGCTTTAAGCCCCTGGACGAGTTGCTCAATCGCCTGGGGCTGATCGCCAGTGGGCTGGTAAGGCGCTTGGACGCGGAAAGCCATACGCACGCTCCGGGGTTGGTCTTGGGTAACGCCCCCATTATAGCGGAGTTGCGTTCGACCTGACCCCCAACCCCTGACCCCAACGTTGCCGCGCACGCCCGCGCTTCGCGGCGATCTTTCGCAGAAGTCGCCATGAGGCGCTATACTGCCTGTAAAATGGGGGTTGAGCTTATATTTGAGTGGCGTCCCCGTATGAACGTCGTCGCGGGTAGCGGCGGCTTTGGATGGATGGGTACGCCATTGCCGTGCGAAAGGAATGTTCTGTGGAACCTACGAAGACCTACGTCCGCGATTGGATGACCCAAGAACCAGCGACCGTACGCCCTGAGACTTCAGCGGTCGAAGCCTACGAACAGATGCGCAGCCGCAAGATTCACCGGATGCCGGTGGTTGACGCCGCTGGTCGGCTGGTGGGTATTGTAACGAGTAGCGATATTGAGGGTGCCGTCTCGTTCCGCCACACCGAAGCGGGCTGGCACGAGGGTCGTTTCGCACTCGCCGGTACAACCGTCGTCGAAGTCATGACACGGGAGCCGCTGACGGTGACGCCGACCACTTCGATGCACGAGACGGCCAGCCTCCTGCTTAGCAATCACCTCAGCGGCCTGCCTGTGGTCGAGGAGAATAAACTCGTCGGGATCATCACCGAGACAGATGTGTTCCGGCTTGTAGTGGCGCTGTGTGCCGCGTAGGGCTGCTTTTTGGGGAAGTGGATCTTTTTAATTGTCCCGGCGTGACGTGTGATCCGTGATCCGTGATCGCTCAAGGTGCGGCTTAGTCACAGTTCACGCATCACGGATCAGACGGCGACCGGGACGGTTTAGCTTTTCCGCTTTGCTTAAATTTCCTGAGCGAGAAGGGGCATCGCCGTGACTTCGCTCCCGCCACATATCTTGGTTGTTGATGATGCGGTCACGAATCGGCTGGTTTTGAAGCGTATGCTCGAGTCCCAGGGCCATCGGGTGAGCACGGCGAATGATGGGGAAGCGGCCCTCAAGCTGATCGAGACCCAACCGTTCGACCTCGTCTTACTCGATGTGATGATGCCCGTGATGGACGGCTTCGAGGTGCTGGCGATCCT
>CAIRDL010001129.1 GCA_903877345.1 uncultured Oscillochloris sp.
ACATCACTCCAGTTCGTCTCGGCTTCCACTGAGGCAAGGGGCGTGTAGAGGGTGTCAAGGGCGAAGACTTGCACGGCGAAGCGCTGATTGCCCACGGTGATGATGCGACTCTCGTCTATCGGCACGCCAAGGGGCCGTCCGACCCGGGCTTCTGTGAGCATGTAGTTATGAAAGGCCCAGGTGGGATGAAACTCGACCGAGGCGCTGAGGAAGGTTTCGGCGATGAGCGCTTGGTCGAGCGGGCCAGCGTAAGCGCGAAGCGTGAGTTCACCAACGGGTTGCCCCGCCCACGCGGCGACTTGGCGGCGAATCGCGCTGATGTAGGCGGTTGGCACGTTGCCGTCCGACTGCGGTGCATAGATCGGAATCGCCTCTTCAATCGTTGTTTGGCCGCGATTAATGTAACCGAGGATCAACTCGCACCAGTCGCGCACCCCATCTTGCCAGGTGGCGTAGCGGGCGAACCCTTCGCTGAAGCCAGCATCCCTGGCGGCCTTGACGTGACGCCGTAACATGCCCCAGTTATGCAGGCCCGCCCGGGCGCAGGTGCCGGTCTTGCAGTACTGGCTTTCATGTTGAAAAAAGGCCAGGGCGACGGCGGGATCAAGACCGTAGGCTTTGATAATGGTGTAAAGTTCGTCACCGTCAGGTGCGGCGGGCGAACCAGCGTTGGCGAGGATACGGCTGAAGTTTGTTTGCGAGATGCGCGGGGCAGCCCGGAAGCTTAGGCCCACACTTTGCGCCGCCACCTGCGGTGGCCCAGCCGCAGCAATGGCAAGCCCTCCTGCGACAGCGAGAATGAGTGCCAACAGGCCGATCCGCTGCCCTTCATGGCGCAATAACGACGGCAGACGGCAGAGCAGCAAGCAGGCGGCAAGCCAAGCAAGCGTCACCGCGCCCCGACCCGCTTGGTGCGCTGTGATAAGCTCCAAGCTGACCAAAGGCAACAGACTCGTGGCGGCGATGGACAAAACCGTCAGCGCCACCGGCTCGCCACGGTCGCGCCACCACGTTTGGGGGATGGGCAGAAGGGGCATTCGTCTCCTCCAAGGCAATCCCTCAGCCTCAGCAGTATACACGCTAAGCCAAGGGTTCAGATTGCAGATTGTAGATTTGCCGTAACAGGACACGCTGCATTTGCTCAAACTGTCACATGCCTACGAACTGATCCGTGATCCGTGATCGGTCAGGATGCGGCCCGGTCATAGATCACGCATCACGCATCAAGATCGGTCAGGATGCGGCCCGGTCACGGATCACGCATCACGCATCAAGATCGGTCAGGATGCGGCCCGGTCACGGATCATGCATCACGCATCAAGGGGCGTAGAGACGCAATATCTTGCGTCTCTACTGAGTTGAAACATGCCTATTTAGCTTCTGGCTGCTGTAGCAGCGACATAAACGGTAAGGTGAGCTATGTTTTTGCGCTCCTTGAGGCCCCGCCCGTCCCGCGCCACCCTCGTTAGTTTGCTTAGTTGCTTGGGTCTCGCCCTGATTGGCGCGCTCCTGGCGTTCCCAACTGCCCCGGCGCTTGATCTGGCTGTCCGTCCGTATGACCAGAACTTTCTGCGCGGGGTCAACGCCATCGAGACGATTAGCGGTGTGGCGGGTCGCTGGACTCGTGAGGCGACTGCGCTGCGTCTGCCAAGTCTCGGCAACGGCACGACCATTCTCGCCCTCAGTTTGCTCAATTCGCGCCCCGACGGACAGCCTGATCCGACGGTGAAGTTGGCGTTGGGCACCCATTCGTTGACGGTTTTGCACGTAGCACGGAGCAGTGGGCAAGCCCGCCATTTCAAATTGCTGCTGCCATCCACGCTGGCGGCGTGGCTTGACGTGCAATTGGCGAGCGACACCATCAGTCTTGCGGGCGACCCGCGTCAGCTCGGGGTGGTCTTCCAACGCGCCCAACTCACTGCCACAACAGGCGGGCTGCGTTTCCCGCCACCGTTGAGCCTCGCCATCCTCGTGGCTCTCGCTTGCTTCAGTTATGGGGGGCTACGCGGTGCTGGTCTCCGCGATGGTGTTGCGCTGAGCCTTACTGGCCTCATCAGTGTTGGCGTGAGCCTTGGTATTGCGCTGCGTCCTCTTGATGTGCTGCCCTTCCTGATGCGTCTCAGTGCGCTTGCTGGTCTGGCCTGCGCTGCCATTTGGCTCGCCCGCCTGGTTGCCCCCCCAGCGCGCCGTGCTGATCTGTTGCTGTTGCGCCGCGCCGATCTGCCCATTTACCTTGGGTTGGCGTGGTGGACGATGCCGTTGTACCAGCTTGTGCTTACGTTCGACGGTGCGCCGAACGTGACCCCGCACCCGCTGACTAGTCTGCTTGGCGCGGTGACTGCCCTAGCGGCGCTGGTGGCTTTCGCTCTGCGCGGCGTAATCGCCCAACGTGGCTGGACGTATCGCCAGGTGTTCATCGCGATCTTACTTGGCGGCTCCCTGGCCCATACGCTCTTCCTGATTGGGTTCGCCTTCACCCGCAGTGGCCCCGATTTCTGGATCTATTTTCGTGCCGTGCGAAGTTTTGTACGCGACGGACTGCCGCTGTACAACCCGGCGGAACTTCAGGTCAACCATTTCGGCTACTCGTTCAAATGGCCGCCGCTCTACCCGGCGCTGCTGAGCCCCTTCACTTGGTTTGATGGCCTCACGGTGTTACTCGGCCAC
>CAIRDL010001130.1 GCA_903877345.1 uncultured Oscillochloris sp.
ATCCTCCCTCTTTATTTTGCGCTAGAGAGTCGTGCTATGGCAACTGAGACTGCCACGTCGCAGCCCTCCAAAAATGGTTCCCCTGCCGCGCCCGCCGTTCCGGTTCCTTCGTCGGATGTCGTGCCGCCTTATCCGTTTGCGGCCTTGGTCGGTCAGGCTGAGTTGAAGCTGGCCTTGATGCTCTGTGTGGTCAACCCAACGATTGGCGGCGTCATGGTGATGGGCCATCGCGGTACCGCTAAATCCACCGCCGTGCGCGCCCTTGCGGCCATGCTGCCGCCAATTAAGGCGGTGCAGGGCTGCCCCTATTCTTGCGCTCCCGACGCTGCCGGCCTCTGCATGCATACGCGGGCTTTACTGGCGAAAGAAGTGAAGCCAGGCGAGACCGCTCCCGCCCGTAAGTCGCTCGCCGTTACCATTCCGGTGCCGGTCGTTGACCTGCCTCTCGGCGCGACGGAGGATCGTGTCTGCGGGACGCTTGACATTGAGCGTGCGCTGACCCAGGGCGTCCAAGCTTTTGCGCCGGGCCTCCTCGCCCGCGCTAATCGCGGCTTCCTCTACATTGACGAGGTGAATTTGCTCGAAGATCACCTTGTTGACGTGCTGCTTGATGTGGCCGCCAGCGGTGTGAATGTGGTTGAGCGCGAGGGCATCTCGATCCGCCACCCGGCCCGTTTTGTGCTCGTCGGCTCCGGCAACCCTGAAGAGGGCGACCTCCGCCCGCAGTTGCTCGACCGCTTCGGTCTGCACGCTCGCATCGTCACCATCACTAACGTTGATGAGCGGGTGGAGATTGTGAAGCGCCGTCGGGCCTACGATAGCGACCCCCACGCCTTCGCGGCTCTTTGGGAAAAAGATACCGCGAAGCTCCAGCGTAAGATTAAGGCCGCCCAGAAGCGCCTGCCCGAGGTGACGCTGCCTGATCCGGTGCTGTATAAGATCGCCGAATTGTGTGTGAAACTCGAGATTGACGGCCACCGGGGCGAGTTGACTCTGAGCCGCGCCGCGACCTCGTTGGCCGCCATTGAGGGCCACGATGAGGTGCGCCTGGAAGACGTGCGCCGGATTACGATCCTGTCGCTGCGCCACCGGCTGCGGAAAGATCCCCTGGAAACCCAGGACGATGCGGCACGGATCGAGCGGGCGGTCGAAGAGGTGTTGGCGTAGTTCCACAAGGGCAATAGGTCTGACAGATCCACCTGGGTCTTCAAGAGACGCCCCGGCGGGGCGTCTCTCCTGGGTTTTTCTGCCTAAAGAATGTTTATGACAACGCTTTCCTTTTCGGCCCTCGTTGGCCTGGACGCGGCACGCCAAGCCCTTTTGCTGTTGGCGGTTGACCCGACGCTCGGCGGGGTGGTGGTGGCGGCGGGCGTCGGCACCGGCAAAAGTACGATGGTGCGCTCGTTTGCCCGCCTGATGGATGCGCCAATCTTTGTTGAATTGCCGGTCGGCGTCACCGAAGATCGGCTGTTGGGCGGTCTCGACCTCGAAGCAACCCTCGCTCGTGGCGAGCGCGTTCACCGCAGTGGCTTGTTGGCCCGCGCCAACGGGGGCCTGCTCTACGCCGATGGGGTGAATCTGCTCGACGATAGCACGGTGAACCACCTCCTGGCCGCCCTCGACAGCGGCGTGGTGCGCGTCGAGCGCGAAGGTCTGAGCGTGGTTGAGGTGTCGCGGTTCGCCCTCATTGCCACCTACGACCCGGCGGAAGGCCCGCCGCGTCGCCACTTGCTCGACCGCGTCGGCATGATCGCCGCGCCGGTGGGTCAAGCTCCCAGTTTGGCCCGTGCCGAGGTGGTGCGCCGCAACTTGGTCGCCGACCACGAGCGGCTCAAGCCCCCACGGCGCGTCCGCAAGGGTGAAGTTCACGAACTTGAAGGTCTCGAAGCTTCGTTCGCTGACGAAGACGCCCTGTTGCGGGCGATGGTGTTGGCCGCTCGCGAAGCGCTGCCCCAGGTGACGATTGAGGAACGCCAGACCCGCCAGTTGATCCAGGCTGCCCTGGCGCTCGGCGTGGAAGGGCACCGCGCCGACATTTTTGCGACGCGGGCAGCCGTGGCTTCGGCGGCGCTGGCAGGCCGCGAGGCCGTGGCCGATGAGGATTTGGAGCGGGCTGTGCGCTTCGTGATTTTGCCCCGCGCCACCCGTGTGCCCCAGATTGAGGAACAGGCTCCGCCGCCACCCCCCGAAGAACCGCCACCGCCGGATCAGCCGCCGCCGCCCGAAAACAATGACCAGGACGAGGAAGATCAGGAGGAGAAGCCGCCGCCCCCGCCAGAAGAGTTGACCGTCGAGGATCTGATCCTCTCGGCGCTCGATGCGGAGGTGCCGCCTGATGTGTTGGAGACGCCTTTCACCGTGCGGCGTAGCGGGCGCAGCGGGTCACGCGGGGCCACTTCGGGCCTGCGCGGACGCCACATTCGCTCCATTCCGGGCCTGCCCGCACAGGGTCGCCTTGATGTCGTCGCCACCCTGCGCGCCGCCGCGCCGTGGCAACGCTCACGCCGCGAGGAGGCTGCAAAACGCCCGCATCCGCACGGCCACGCACACCTCATTCGCCTCAAGGCTGACGATCTGCACATCAAAAAGTATCGCAGCAAGGCGGGTACGCTCTTCTGCTTTGTGGTTGATGCCAGCGGCTCAATGGCGCTCCACCGTATGCGGCAGGCGAAAGGCGCAGTGAACGCGCTGCTTCAGCAAGCCTATGTCCACCGCGACCAAGTGGCGCTGTTGGCCTTCCGGGGCGAAGAGGCCGAACTGCTGCTGCCGCCTTCGCAGAGCGTGGAGTTGGCGAAGCGTGCCCTTGATGTGTTGCCCACAGGTGGCGGCACACCGCTTGGCGCGGCTCTCTTGGCGGCTTACAACGTCGCTGAGCAGGCGCGTTCGCGGGGCATTCACCGCACGACCTTGGTGCTGATTACCGATGGGCGACCCAATGTGCCCCTGCGGCCCGACCCGACCCAGGACAAGCAGAGTCGGCTCGACATGGCCCGCCAAGAGGTGCAGACCCTCAGCGCACGGCTGCGAACGGCGGGCATCGGGGCGGTGGTGATTGATACGCAGCGCAGCTATGTGAGTCGCGGCGAGGCGCAACAACTGGCCGCTTGGCTCGGCGGGCGCTACGTTTATCTGCCGCAAGGGCGCGGCGAGCAGATCGCCCAAGCGGTGATTGACGCGAGCAGCGAGTAGATCGAGCGTTTAGCGATGACTACGGCACCCGCCACCCGCATCATGCATGTGATCCGGGCTGGGCGGGTGCCGTACATGGAAGCGCTGGCGCGGCAACGCGAGCTTGTGGCGGCCCGTTCGGCGGGGCAAGCGCCCGACACGCTGCTCAGCCTAGAACACCCGCCCACCATCACCCTTGGCGTGCGGGCCGACCCGGCCCATGTGCTGGTGTCGCCCGCTGAACTAGTGCGCCGCAACGTGGCCCTGGTGCAGACCGACCGTGGTGGTGATGTGACCTACCACGCCCCCGGTCAGATGGTCGGCTATCCCATCCTCAAGCTTGCCCAGCATGGCGGCGATTTGGGGCGCTATGTGCGAAACCTTGAGGAAGTGGTCATCCGCACGCTGGCTGACTATGGCTTGGCGGGCGAACGGGTGCCGGGGCTGACTGGGGTGTGGGTTGGTGGCGGGCAAGCCAAAATTTGCGCCATCGGGGTCAAACTGAGTGCGGCTGGGGTGACTTCCCACGGGTTCGCCTTCAACCTCAACCCAGATCTCGCCGCCTTCAGCATGATTGTGCCTTGCGGCCTCACCAATCGTGCTGTCACATCACTGGCGGCCCTGCTTGGCACCACACCGCCCCCCGGCGAAGTCGAAGCCCGCCTGCTTGGGCATTTCGCCACGGTCTTCGCCCTCAGCCTGCGCCCGTAAGCCAAGGTTTCAGGGGCCAGGTTTCAGGTCGAGTGCATCTGACCTTGTCTTAGCGATCTCACGCAAAGCCGCAAAGCCACAAGGAATGTGGAGTGCGGTTACAGGTTGCAACTTGCGGCAAATCTGCAATCTGCAATTTTGTCTAAGCTCAAAGGTGCCCACCGTCGGGCGTGGCGGTGGGGCCAGTGGGCGCGCCGGGGATTGGATAGAAAGCACCCCCGGGCGTAATCGTGGGCGTAGGATTGGCGTTTGGGGCGGGATACACCTCCCTTGGGGTAGGCTGCCGACTTGGGGCAGGATACCCTCCAAGTGGGGTGGGCTGCCAGCTAGTGGGCCGAGGACGCTGCGAGGTGGGCGTAAGCAGCGTCGTCTGGAAGGGGCGACGATTCTCGGGGGGCGGGGTACTACAGGCGGCGAACAAGAGGGCGCAGGCCAGACTCAGGGCGGCACCGATACGCGAGTAGAGCATCAGAAAACCTCCTGAGGAGTGGCCGTGGTGCGTAGAGAAGAAATAGGCAGTCGTTCGGGCGCAACACGGCTTGCGCTGACGGCAGCGTAGCGTCGGGGTTGGGCTGAACGACTACCGGGGCAGAACGCGAGCGCGGCCTCCTACTGATGCGGGTTCGGTACCGCCTCGCCGCTCACTGCATCAAGGGAAAGCACCCAACGTGAAGTGGTCGGCTCATAGACACTCCAGACAGGATTCGTCATCGTCTCCAAGTTCACCAGTTCGAGGTCAAACAGTTTGGGATTGGTGACGGTGATTCCAAGGGTAGGAGCTTGTTGCACGAGCTGTTCGTAGACCTGATCACTGTCCAACGTCACCTTGTCTACTGGGAGCACCCGTTGAAGGGGCGGTACCTGGGTAATCGGCTCGGTCTCCACCGCGCCTGAGACTTTGCCGTCAACCACCTGGACGACAAACTCGCGGGGCGAACCTTCCGCCTTGAACTTATAGAACCAGCCCAACACCACTGGCGGATTGCCGAGATTCGTGATCATGACGGTGGAAGGCACGATGGCGTAGAGACGGGCATCGGGCGAAAAATCACTCACGGCTTGGGCTTGGGCGAAGGGCAGACTCTTGAGGGCGGTTAGGCCACGGCCCAGACGATCACCGGTTGGGGTTGCGGTAGGCGGCCCGGGGTAGGCGCTGGTTGAGGTAGCGACGAGGGGATAGGGCTGGCCTGCGGCGGGCGTGCCAACGAACTGGGAGGCTCCCGTCGCGGCAGGTATCGGCGTCACCTGAAAGGGTTGATCCGGGTGGGCCTGCGGCTGACTATTACAAGCGGCCAACAGCACGAGGGCCAAGACCAACCCCCGCCGTAGATGAATGGGCATTGTCAGTTCCTGCTTATACAAAAAAGCAGGGGCGGGGTAACTCAAGATGAGCGACCCCGCCCCTGCCTAGATTAACCAGACCGCTCGATCCTACTTCGGGGTAGCGGTGAAAACGTGCAGGTAGTCGGAGGGGAGCTTGGCCGCATTGTAGCCATTGACGCCCGCCGCCGTGTTGTGTTGGATCACCGCCACAAGGGGCATGGCATTGGACGAAGAGACTACACCCGAGAGCGAGCTCTTCAGGGTTGTGGCCAAGGGGTTGCTGGGAACATTCGGCAGTTGGAGGAAGTTCGCCACGCCGTTGGGGGCGACGCCAGTAATCGTCCACTTCACGCCCGTCTCGTAGGTCAGCGTGATGTCGGTGGCGGTATCGCCGGTATTCTGCACGGTCACGTTTGTGAAGAGGGCGTAGTAGTTGTTGAGCATGTTCGGAATGTTCACACTCGCCGAGGCGACTGGCGGGCAGTTATAGTTGGCGTAGGAACCAATTGCCACACCGCCATTCAACTCCGGGGGCTGACTGTAGCCGACCTGACCGACAATGCTCCCGCCGACCGTCGTCACCTTCGCCGCGAAGGAACCGTTGGCCTTGCCCGAAGGCAGTTTGGCATTGGCCGGGGCGTAGAAAGCGTACGCAGCGTTCGGCTTCAGGGTCGTGGTGTCCGTGACACCGTTGGAATAGGTCACCGTCACGACAGCATCAGTGGCCTGATCCACGTTCTGAATGGTCAGAGCCGAAGCAAACCCGTAGTAGTTGTTGGTGAGGCTCGGCGCATACAGGGTCGTCGTGCCCGCCGTGAAGGCGTTGTAGCTGGCGGTCATGTTAGTGGGCGCGGTGCGCCAGACGTTGACGATGCCAGCGAGCGAGGCCCCGCTTGAAGTGACCACCGCACCGAAGATCCCGGTGCTCTTGCCTGAGGGTAGGGCGGCGAAAATGGCGTCGCTGGTGGGGTAGGTTAGCGCTTGATTCGCGCCTATGGTACCCAAACTCACGCTAGCGATCTTCGTGCCGGCCTGATTGTAGAAATCAGCCGTCGCCGTTGTGGCGGTAGCAGTGGTGTTCTGAATCACGAGCTCGGAGTAGAAGCCGTAATAATCTTTGTAGTTGGCCGGGAAGAACAGCTTCGCCGCAGTGTTCTCGGTGCCGACACCCTCGTAGGCGAAGGCCGTCCACGGAGCGGTGGTCGAAGCCAGTGACGAGGTCTGCACTGAGGCGATGACCGGGGCCGAACTGCTGATAATCGCCGAGTACTGGCCGGCAGCGAGTGTAGCAACATCAGACGGGACGAAGATGGTGACGGACTTGCCAGCGGCAATGGCGGCGGGCGTGTAGCTCGTTGTCGGGGTTGTGCCCCCGTCCTTACTGTAGAAATCAATGGTCACATCAGCCGACGCCGTTCCCGTGTTCTGGATGAGGATGGCACTCTGCCACGCGCCGGGGGCAGCCGTGACACTGCGCTGAGCGAATGCCCGCCCACTGCTGAAGGCAAACAAGCCTAGCAGCATAGCGAGCGTGAGCGTGAGGGCGGTAAGGCGTTTGAACATAACGAGCAACCTCCTGAGCGTTCCCTTGTGAGCCATTGCGAATACCGATGAACCAACTATACGCTGTCACACCTCACGCTCGCAATAGCTCCTTTGGCCTAGCCCCATGATGTGCATGGCTTCAGAAAGCCAAATTCGGCACTAATACTTTCGGGTTAGTGGTCATTCTTTCGGGTTAGTGACCCATTCTGGCCCCTAAGACAAGGTTTCAGGGGCCAGGTTTCAGGTTTCAGGTCAAGCGCATCAGGAAGATGTGCGTGGCCCAAGACGGTAACGTACCTACGAACCTTGCGGCTTTGCGGCTTTGCGGCTTTGCGGCTTTGCGTCAGATCGCTAAACGGTTAAGCTCGTTTGAACCATGCCCAAACACGGTCATTCAACCCTTGGTGCGGCTTGG
>CAIRDL010001131.1 GCA_903877345.1 uncultured Oscillochloris sp.
TCGAAACCTTCACGCGGATTGATCAGCGTCGGCGCGTCGGGGGCGTGATCAATCAGCCACGGGTGAATTGAAAGCACATCAAAGCTGTCCCAGCCCGCCAACTCGACCACCCGGTTCATGAAGGCGCTCTGCCCGACGCCATCGAAAACATAGACGCCGCCGTTCAGCACGAGGGCCGACGGGTCAGCCGCCTTTACCGCATCGTGGCCCTTGCGGAGCATCTGAGCGTAGGCTTCGGGGTTCGCCCGTGGCAGCCACGTACCGTCCATATCCGGCTCATTCCAGATTTCCCACGCGGCGACGCGGGGCGAACCGGGGGCGTCCTTATAGCCATCGCCGTCGTACCGTTCGACGACGAGCGCGACCCAGCGCGCATAGGCGTCCATATCCGTCGGCTGGCACCAATATTCAGGCTGATTCGTAGCGCGGGCGTGGGCCACACACGCTGGCTCTCGATACTTCTCCGGGGTGGTCAGCAACATGCCAATGATGCCGATGCCCGCATTGGCAAGCATGCCCAGGCGGCGGTCGTAAAAGTCGTTCCCAGGCTCCGACCCCCAACAGGCCCAACAGATCTCCTCGCGAGTCCAGCGGGCACCAATAGGCAGCGCAAGGCGTAGGAGCGCAGTCGCCTCGCTTTCGCTCCGCTCGCGTCCGGTGAGGTACATGTTGAGGCCGAAGAGCGTCGGTGGAAGGCCAGGTTGCGCTGTGGCGGCTTGCGCTGGAGTGGGCAAACCAGACGGCAACAGGGTAACGATGAGGAGGATGAAAGCGAATAGGCTGAGGGATAGGCGGGTACAGCGTGTCATTGGTTTTTGGCTCGGGGCGAAGCTGGTCTGTGGCGCGGCGCAAAACTGCCGGGCGATTGTACCATAGCCAGGTGTACGCACGGACTATTGGGCTACACTTGCATACGCCTCACGCCTCACGCCTCACGCCTCACGCGTCACGCCTCACGCGTCACGCGATGCATAGGTGCGGCTGTTGAAACATGCCTAAGCCACACAATCAATACCCAAATAGCATATAATGCAGACCGCCACCAAGCTCTTCCCCAATAGAGCCAGTGGCGGTCTTTGGTTCTTGGTGCGGCCCTGGTGGCTAGGTGCAAGGTGCCCTGGCCCTATTGTCAGAAGGAGGAACTTGTGTCCCCTACGTGTGTCCCCTTCCGTCGTTCCAGCACCGTCTTGCTCTTGTTCGCCCTGTTGTTTGGCCTGCTCGCCCTCGGCCCGACTGCCCAGGTACGGGCGGAGGTCTTCGATGACATCGTCTTTCACAGCGACTTCGAGAGTCTGACCAGCGGCGCGCTCGGCACGACCCCGGTGGCGGTCGCGATTGGCACCGTGCTTGCCGCTCCGGTTCCCGTGCAAGTCGCCAAAATCACTGGGCTTGAAGGTCAGGCGATCACCGTGACTGGCGCTGGTGCCGCCGCTTTGCGCTTCAGCACGTACCCCGGAAAATTGCCCCAAGCCTCGAACAGCCGCCGCTACGAACTGCGCGTGCGTACCGATTTGGTTGCCCCGGCGGTGAGCGTCAAAGGGGCTGGCCTCTACCTCATGACCGCTGGCGGCGAGCGTTTCGAGATCGTCAGCTTCGGGGCTGATGGCAAGCTTGCCCGCAACAACATCGCCCTGCCCTTAGCCTACCGGGCGGGCAGTCGTGTGCGGATTGATGCCCGCTTCGACCTCAAGACGAGCACCGCCGCGCTGAAGTTTACGACTGGGGCTGGCATTCTCACCCTTGAAACGCTTAGCATGCCTGTCAGCTTCAATCCTGACACGGTGGGGGCGTTGCTCTTCGCTGCCGACGGGGCTACGGGCAACTACGGCCTCGATAACACCGAAGTAACCATCCAGAAGGAAACGCTTGGTGACACGCCGGCTCCTGCCAAGATTGTCATCAACCCGCCTAGCGCGAATAGCACTAGCATCGAGACTATCAATGGCGTGACGTTGATCAGCTTCAACTTCACCCTTCAGAACAGTGGTGGACGGGCTAAAGCGGTCTACTTGACCCTCA
>CAIRDL010001132.1 GCA_903877345.1 uncultured Oscillochloris sp.
AACCTGGCAGTTCCAGACCAACGCCAGTTGGGACACTGGTTGCGCCCAGACCTTCTCAAACCAGACGACCGGGCGGGCCGATTGGGCGACCATCCAGACCTTCTACCCGACGCTGGTGCCGCCTCCGCAACCGCTGAGTACCTTGGCGGCGGGGCCACTCTGGCTGCCGTTGGCCCTGACCGAGATCACGACGCTCGAGCCGCTTACGCCGACGGCACGCTTAGCCGTCCCCATTTTCTACACGAAAGATAGCGCAGGCGGGCGTGTCATCCCCGCACTCACGGCGCGAGCCTATCTGTTCCAGCATAGCCACGGGGCACCGAGCGACACCTACACGCAACTCACGCCTTTGGGCCGCGCCGTGAACGATCAGGTGTTGGCGCGAGGCGCTCGCGTGGGCGACCGACTCTGTCTGTTTGAACCTACGGCGGCCCGCTTCGGCTGCGAGACGATCCGGGCAGGTGACGAACAACTCACGCTCACCAGTCGGCCTGACTGGCAGCCCGACATCCAAGTCACGCCGGTCACTTCGATGACCCTGGCGGTGACGGTGAACGGGGTGCCTGCCGGTGGGCCGGGGCTGCGCGGCGAACTCTTTCCGCTTGACGATGATCCGCAACCACCGCCAATCACGCTTACCGCAATGGCGGACGGGAGCTACCAAGGCACTTTTGCGCTGGTGAATCCGTTGCAAGGGGCTTACGTTCACCTGCAAACTACCGACGGGCCGACGCCGACCTGGGAAACGGTGACGAGTTTTGCGCTGGGCGGGAATGCGGGCGGGTTTGCGCGGACGGGCGGCGGCTTCGCCCGTACTGGCGGCGGCTTTGCGCGAACGGGCGGCGGCTTCGCTCGTACTGGCGGTGGCTTTGCGCGGACGGGCGGCGGCTTCGCCCGTACCGGCGGTGGCTTTGCGCGGACGGGTGGCGGCTTCGCCCGTACCGGCGGTGCGCCCGTCTCCTCCGCCGAGGGCGACGTACTGCTGATGGGCGACAACCTCACCTTCACGCTAGGGCAGTTCCTACTCCTCCAAACCACCAGCAGTCTGCCGACGATTCCGGCGTGGGCGACGCTGATTGGGCAGGGCTACCGTTTCACGACCTCGCCGAACGCCCCAGATTTGACCGGCAGCGCTCTGAGTTTCAACTATCTCGACAGCGAAGTGCCAACGGGTGAAGAGAGCGGCTTGCAGATTTACTATCGCAGCCCAACGGGGACAGCGTGGCGGCCCATCACGACAACGCTAGACACCTACTTCAATGTGGCGTCTATCCCCAACCAAGGGCCGGGCCTTTACGCCGTGATGAGCAGCCTGGTTGCCCAGCTAACACCTGGGTGGAACATGGTCGGCTACCCAAGTCAAGTGGCGCGGCAAGTGCCGACCGCGCTGGCACCCTTGGCGGGCAAATATCGGGCCGTCTACGGCTACAATCCAAGCAATCCCGCCAACCCGTGGGAGTTGTACAGCCCCGATCTGCCCTCGTGGGTGAACACGCCAGGCATGTGCATGCGTTTCGGCCAAGGCTACTGGATCGCCTCGACCAGCGCAACAACCGAGACGCTCCGCTTCCGCAGCACTCTTGACGCCAGTGAGGTGACGGGGTGTACGACCACATCCGCCGCGCTGACGAACCAAAGCGCAAGCGCTCCGGCGCAAGCCCTTGGGGCGATGCTGCCGCCCGCAACGGTGTACGGCACCGTGACGAGTAGCGAGAGCTTCACGGCGGCAGCGGGGCAGCCGGTGGTCGCGTGGATTGGCGACACGATCTGCGGACAAGGGACGACGCAACTGGTGGACAATCAGGTGGTGTACAAAGTTAATGTCAATGCCGCCTCAGTGGAAGCGCCGGCGTGTGGGCTGCCGGGGCGCGAGGTGCGCTTGGTGATCGGCGATACGACGATGGGTAGCTTCGCCTGGAGTAACGAGACGCTCCAACAGCTTACGCTAACCCCAGAGACGACGCCGACACCTACGCCCACACCCACTTTGACCTTCTTGCCCTTGGTGCGGCGGTAAAGGTTAGGGCATCCGTCATATCGGGGCGCGCATCCGTCATATCGGGGCGCACATATGACATATCGGGGCGCACAAACGACGGATGCGGGCGCGCATCCGTCGTTTGTGCGCGTAGAGACGCAAGCTGTTGCGTCTCTACCTTGGTTGTCACCGTGCGATGAGCGGTATGAAGGTCTGGTAGGTGCCGACGACGACGGGATCATGCCCTTTGCCCGTGTCAACTACCCCCGACGGCGTGATGAGGTGAGGTATGTTCTGCCAGTGGTTTGGGTTGAGCAGCGAGCCGGTCACAATGAAGGTGACGTACCCATCCTTCGGTAACAGCTTCAGGGTCTCGTTCAGGTTCCCAGTGCCGTTGGCGCTGCCACAGACCGCCCCACCCGCCCCGCTACACGCCCATGTCCAGACGGTGCCGACGGCGGCTGCCGGGAAGTTGTCCGTCACGACGACGCCTGTCACTGCGTCAGGGCCGGTATTCCCTACGGTGATGGTCAAAGTCAAGGTGTTCGAGAGCGTCGCCAAGGCGGTGCGCTGCGCTGTCGGCTCTTGCACCAGTGTGTAGGTCTGGGTGATTGAGATTGCAGCCTGCCCGGCCCGCGTGACGATGAGCGTGTAGGTCTGGGTGCTGCCGTCTTGGGCCGTTACCAGCACGGTGACTGGGTTCGCCCCAACGGTGAGCGTGAGGCTGCCCGAAGCATAGCCCGAAATGACCGTCACGCTGTTCACTTTGATGGTCGCGGTGGTGTCGCTTACGGTGGGCGTGACGGTGAGGTTGGTGACGCTGTTCGCGACGGCGACGGCGTAGGTGCTAATGCCAGTGGCGAAGGCCGGGCTGAGCATTCCCCGACTCAGGGTGAGGTTGCTGAGGTTGGCGTTGCTTGCCGCAACACGGGTAACGATGACGCTGTAGGTCTGCGTGGTCGTGCCATCCTGCGCGATGACGCGCACGGTGAGCGGGTTGGGGCCAAGGGCGAGGCTGATGATGCTCATGGCGCTGCCCCCGTTCACCGTGACGGTCGCGGTCGGGTCGTTGACCACCGGCGTGAGGATGAGGCCGCTGACGTTGGTGCTGACTGAGACGGTGTAGGTGGTCGTGGCGGCAGCGAAGGGCGGATTGAGCGTGCCACTACTCAGCACGAGGCTGCTCAGGCTGGCATCGTTGGCGACGGGACGGATAGCGTCGAGGGTGTAGGTCTGCGTGGTCGTGCCGTCTTGGGCGGTGACGCGCACGATGATTGGATTGGCCCCAAGCGCAAGGCTAAGACCGCTCCCGACACTGCCCCCGTTCACCGTGACGGTGGCGGTGGCGTCGGCAACGGTTGGCGTGACGGTAAGGTTGGTGCGTCCGTTGGGCAACGTGACGGTGTAGTTGGTGGTGTCCGCGCTAAAGGGCGGGCTGAGTACGCCGCTGCTCAGCGTTAGGCTCCGCAGGTTCGCATTGTTTGAGTGGCGAGTGACGGTAAGGCTGTAGGTCTGGGGCGTACCGTCCTGGGCCGTGACGAGGATCACGAACGTGTTGGGGCCAACGCTCAGGTCGAGACTCCCGGAAGCGCTGCCGGAACTGAGCAACGTGCCATCTACCATAAGAATTGCGGTAGGGTCGCTGATCGTCGGGGTAATGGTGAGGCTCATGACGTTGTTGGCGACACTGGCGACATAGGTGAGCGTGTTGGGGCTAAAGCTAGGACTGAGGCTGCCGCTACTGAGCGTCAGACTGCGTAGCAGGGCATTGCTTGAGCCAGCGCGGGTGACGGTGAGGCGGTAGGTCTGGGTGGTTATGCCATCCTGTGCGGTGACGAGGAGCGCGATCTGGTTGGGGCCAAGGGTTAGGGGTAGATTGAGCGGGGACACGACTGCGCCATTAAGCGTCACCGTGAGCGTCGCGCTGGCAAAGCCCTTCGTCGGCGTGAGGCTCAGGCTCGTGATGGCATTGCCGACGGCGACGGTGTAGGTGTAGGTGGTGCTGGCGAAGGTCGGACTGAGGCTGCCGCTACTTAGGGTGAGCGTGCGGAGGCTGGCGTTGTTCGAGGGCATCCCGACTTGCAGCACACGGTGGTTGCTTGAATCGGCGATCCAGAGCATGTCGCCGTCAAGCACGGTCATACCGCCAGGATGGCTGAGCGAGGTGCCTGTGGCGGTACCGCCGCGATTGCTACCGTTGCTGGTGAAATTGGGCTGCCCCAACACGCCGTCTGCTGCCGCGCCATTCGGTTGGTGCGCCGCATCATCGTAGCGCACCATGCGGTTGTTGCCGCCATCAGCGACCCAAAGCGTACCATCGCTGCTCATCGCCAGACCGCCGGGGCTTTGGAGCGTAGTCGTGGTCGCACTTGTCGCGCTGCCGCTGGTGAAATTCGGCTGCCCCAACACGCCGTTCGCTGTCGCGCCGTTCGGTTGGTGCGCCGCATCAGCAAAGCGCAAGACACGGTTGTTGCCGCCATCAGCCACCCAGAGGGTGCCATCGTTACTGGCGACCATGCCTGCGGGATTGTTTAGCGTGGCTGCGGCCACCGTGCCATTGGCATTGGCACTGCCGCTGTTGAAATTGGACTGCCCCAACACGCCATCCGCCGCCGCACCGTTCGCATCAGCCTTGTTCTTCGCATCGGTGAAGCGCAAAACGCGATGGTTGCCGCCGTCGGCCACCCAGAGGGTGCCGTCGCCGCCGATAGCCAAGCGGCTAGGGGTTTGGAGGGTCGTCGCATTGGTGCCACTGCCGCCACTGGTGAGGTCGGGCTGGCCGAGGACGCCGTCGGCACTGGCGTTGGTGGCGCAGTTCGTCGCGTTGGCGAAGCGCAAGACACGGTTGTTGCCACTATCAGCAATCCAGAGCGTGTCGTCGTCGCCCACCACCGCATCGCTAGGTTGATTCAGCGAGGATGCGCTCACGCTGACGCCGCCATTGGCCCCGCCACTATTGAAATCCGGCTGACCGAAGACTACTTCAGCCGCCGCACCGTTCGACAGACTTGCCACACTGGCGAAGCGCATAACGCGGTGATTATCGCGGTCAACGACAAAGACCTTGCCACTCGTCCGGGCCACGGTCACACTCGTGGGTTGGCTCAGCGTGGCGCGTGAAGGCGTACTCGCGCCCCCATTCGGCGCAGTGCTCCCCAAACCAGACTGCCCCAACACCATCAGCGCCGGTTGCTCGCTACTCCAGACAAAAGCCGAGCGCGTAACGGTAAGGGTGTAGCTCTGCGTCGTGCCGTCCTGCGCCGTAACGACCAACGGAACCACGTTTGCCCCGACAGCGAGCGTCACCGTAAGGGGGGTGCCGCTCGTGACGAGCGTGCCACTCACCGTAACGGTAGCGGCGACATCCGCGACCGTCGGGGTGAGCGCGAGGTCGGTGTAGCTATTGCCGACCGTCAGGCTGTAGCTGGTCGTGGCGGCGGCAAACACCGGACTGAAGCTGCCGCTACTCAGCGTCAGGTTGCTCAGGTCTGCATTATTGGGGAGGCGCGTGACGGTCACGGTGTAGGTCTGGGTGTTGCCATCTTCGGCGGTAACGACCACAGGGATCGTGTTGGCCCCTACATTGAGCGTACTAAACCCCGAGGCGCTGCCCGTGATGACCGGCGTGCCGTTCACGGTGATGGTTGCGGTCGTATCGGTAACGGTGGGCGTGACGGCGATTTTGCCGACCGCCGCGACGGTGGCGGTATAGCTGGTGGTGCCGGGGGCGAAGACCGGACTGAGGAGGGTGCCGCTGCTGAGCGTCAGGTCGCTTAGGTTGGCATTGTTGGAGCGGCGCGTGACGGTGAGGGTGTACGTCTGGGTGTTGCTGTTTTGGGCGGTGACGAGGATGGGAATCGGGTTGGCCCCGACACTCAGACTGACAGGTGTTGCGGCGCTGGTGCCATTCACGGTGACGGTGGCGGTACTGTCGGCGACGGTCGGCGTGACGGTCAGGCTGCTAACAATGGTGGCGACCGAGGCGGTGTAACTTAGCGTACCGACCGCGAAGGCCGGGCTGAGGGTGCCGCTACTGAGCGTCAAGCTGCTTAGATTGGCATTGTTAGAGGGGAAATACCCAAGCACGCGGTGGTTTTCGTTGTCGGCGACCCAGGGGACGCCGTTGCTATCTACCGTCACCCCAAAAGGGGTGTTCAGCGTGTTCGCGGCCGCCGTGGTGGTGCCGTCACGATTACGCAAGTTGCTCGTGACATCGGCCTGACCGAGGACACCATCGGCGTTCGCGCCGTTGGGCAGGCTTGCCGCACCGCTGAAGCGCAGCACGCGGTGGTTCATGGTATCGGCGACCCAGAGGGTGCCGTCGCTGCCCACCGCCACCCCATAGGGGTTGTTCAGCGTGTTCGCGGTCGCCGTGGCGCTGCCGTCACGATTGGCCAAGTTGCTCATGACATTGGCCTGGCCGAGGAGGCTGTCGGCATTGCCGAGATCGCCGGTGCCATTGACCGCCGTCCGACTCCCCGCGTTGGCGAAGCGCAGCACGCGGTTGTTGTTGGTGTCGGCGAGCCAGAGGGTACCGGTGATGTCCACCGTCACTCCATAGGGGTTGTTCAGCGTGTTCGCGTTCGCCGTGGAACCACGATTGACCCCGCTGCCCGTGAAATCGATCTGACCGAGAACGCCGTCGGCGTCCACGCCGTTGCTCAGGCTCGCCAGACTGGCGAAGCGCAGCACGCGGTTGTTGAAGCTGTCGGCGACAAAGACCGCACCCGTTGCCGGATCCACCACCACCCCACAGGGAAGGTTCAACGTGTTCGTGTTCACCGTAGTGCCACGATTGATCTGGTTGCTCGTGAAATCGGCCTGACCGAGGACGCTGTCGGCATTGCCGAGATCGCCGGTGCCATTGACCGCCGTCCGACTCCCCGCGTTGGTGAAGCGCAGCACGCGGTGGTTGTAGGTGTCGGCGACCCAGAGGGTACCGGTGATGTCTACTGTCACACCATAGGGAATGTACAGCGTGTTCGCCGTGGCGGTGCCGTTACGATTGAGTTGGTTGCTCGTGAAATCGGCCTGACCGAGAACGCCGTCGGCGGCCACGCCGTTGCTCAGGCTTGCCCAACTGGCGAAGCGCAGCACGCGGTTGTTGCTGCGGTCGGCAACGAAAACCTTGTCCGTCGTCGGATCCACCGCTACCCCAAGGGGGGTATTCATGCCGGTGGCCGTGGCAGCCGCTGTGGCTGTGGTGAAATCCGGCTGACCGAGCACGAGGGTCGCTGCCTGCCCATTAACGACAGCGCGGGCCAGTGGCACACCGCAAGGGCTAAACAGCGTTAGGCACATGGCGAACAACATGAGCGCAGACATGCCGCTGAATACGCGTCGTTGGACGGGGAACAGAGCAGGGTACATACAATTTTCCTGGCGCGAGTGCTGAGAGGCGCAGGCGAGGACGGGGGGCTTTGCCTCTAGAGTATGCCGCATCCAGACGGGTAGGGCAAGAAAGAAAGCCTAAAGAAAAGTATAGGGGGCGACCACACAAGCGATCCTCAAATGGCGCGCTGCTGTTCAGCGGGTAGCAGCGCCAGAAGGAGCGACGCAAGATCTTTGTCTCAACTTTATGCTGCCCCCGCCCCGCAAGTGGGGTGGGGGCAGCAGGCGCAAACTATAAAGGCACTAGACAAAGTTCGCAGGTACTTGACCGTTTGGGCAAATGCGGCGCGTCCTGGTGCGGCAAAGCTGCAATCTGAAACCTTGTCCTCCGAACCTTGGCTTAAAGCTCCTCCGCATAAGCCTGCAACAACGCCGTCAGTTCTTTTTCAAGCGCATCACGCACGGTGCGGAAAGCATCCATGTTGTCCGTAGCAGCGGGATCGGGAAAACTGTGGTGCATGCGTTTGCCTTGTCCCAACCAGAGAGGACAGTCCTCTGCCGCCGCATCACAGACGGTAATCACAAGGTCAAAGTTGAGATCGCGGAATTCGTCTGCGAGCTTCGACCGACCTGTGTGGGTGATACCGATTTCGGCAAGGGCGCGCAAGGCTTTGGGGTGGACGTAGCCAGTAGGCTTGGTGCCTGCGCTAAAGGCTTGCCATGTTGCCCCTAAGCGGGCATTGATCAGCGCCTCGGCCATTTGTGAACGGCATGAATTCCCTGTGCAAAGAAAAAGGACTTTGTGTTGCATCGTTCAATCCTTGCTGCGTATGCTTCTAACGGTGTACCCAGTGCTTCGGCACGGCCTCGGTTGCTATTATAGCGCCCTCTGCCACCTAGCCTAGCGGGCCACGGCACAAAACGTTACGCATGGCGGTTGCAACGTCCGAGTGCGCCGTAGCCTTCTCGTTCGCCGGGTGGCTGAAGCTACCGGCTCAGGGTTGCGAAACTCGCCTTCACGGGCTGACCGAGCCTGCTTCAGCAGGCTTGGTAAACGTAGCTGAGGGCTTCAGCCCTACGGCGAACGACTTTGCAACTGCCATGAACGTTACGTCGCTTCACTGGCATGGCTGACCGCAATTTGTTATACTCAAAACACTCGCCACCCACCGATTGAGACTGCGATGGTCACTACTTCAGGCCCGACCCCGGTTGCCCGTCACCCCCGCCACCCCCGCCAACGGCTCGCCTGGACATGCGGGAACCTCTTGCTATTCGGGGGACTCTACCTGCTCTTTTATGTCGGCGGCTTGTACGCCGATGTCGAATACATGCGCCTCGCGGCCCGTGGCGACTCCAACCTCGCGGTGCCCCGCACCGTGCTCGTCGGCCCGGCGGCGGCGGCGTTACAAGTTGGGCAGCCGGTTGCCCCCACGGCAAGCGGCAACGCACCCCTTACTGCCGGTTCGCTTGGCGCAGGCATGGCTGCCAATACCACTGGGCAAATCGCCTCTGCCCCGCCTATCCCTGCACAAGTCGTTCATCCCACGACGGTCGAGCGCCTCGTCATCCCCAGTATTAAACTCGACGCCAAAGTGATCGAAGTTGGGTGGCAACTCGTCACCCAAGGCACCCAACAAGTGGCGGTGTGGCAAGTCGCCGAGTACGCGGTCGGCCAGCATCAGGGTTCGGCCAACCCTGGCGAAGGCGGGAACATCGTGCTTGCCGGGCACGTCGGCGGCTACGGCCAAGTCTTCCGCGACCTCTTCTATGTCCATGTCGGTGAGCCGGTCGTCCTCTACAGCCAAGGCCGTCAGTATCGCTATGTGATTAAGGAACGGCTGGTTGTGGATGAGGAAGGGGTTTCGCCCGAACAGCGTGCCGCCAACGCCCGCCTGATTGCCCCTACCAACGGCGAGGTGGTGACGATGATCACTTGTTGGCCGGGTACTGGCCCCAAGAAATTCACCCAGCGCGTGCTCATTCGGGCCGTGCCAGTGGTGACCGCGACGCCCACGGCTGCGCCAGGGTCACCTTAACCTTGCCTAAGGTGTGATGAGTATTGATCTGCAAACCCTGTCTCTGGTGCTTGGCCTCAGTAATCTCCTCCAATTCATGGCCCTCTTTGTTCAATACCGTGTGGATCGCACCCACCGGGGGCTGGGTTGGTGGGCCTTCGGCAGTGCCTTGTTGGGGTTAGGCTTCGCTGCGAATTACCTCCGCACGTACCCGCCCCTGGCAATAAGCGCCATCCTGCTCAATAACCTCCTCTTTGGCTCAAGTACGGCGGCGTTTTATCTCGGCATCCTGCGCTTCTTTGATCAGCATGAACCCCGTAGGCTCCTGATCGCCTTCTCGATCTTGTTCACCCTGCTCCTCGGGGTTTTCACCTTCGTCAACGATGATCTAGAACTGCGGCGGGTGCTAATCTCGGTGGCAATCGCCACGTTCGCTTTTGCCTCGGCCCGTGTCCTCTTTGTGTCCAAAACCGCCTCGTTCACGGCCTCGGCCCACTTCCTCGCCCTCGTGTTTCTGGGCACGGGTGGGTTCTTTACGTTGCGGGCAATCGAGACGCTGTTTGAACCTGCGGCAATGAGTGCATTCTTCACCACGCTGACCCAAGCCACGACTCTTCTGGTGATCCTCAGTGCCAGTACGCTGTGGACATTTGGCTTCATCATTTTGGTCAACCAGCGTTTGACGGCAGAATACCGCGAAGCAAAAGAGACCGCTGATCTGATTTTCAACACCAGTCCTGATGCGGTGTTGATTACGCGCTTGGACGATGGTGCGTTTTTGATTGTCAATGACGGCTTTACGGCGCTTACCGGCTACACCCGCAGCGAGGTGCTCGACAAAACCACCCTGGCGATCAATATCTGGCGTGATCCGACCGACCGCCGCAAGGTCGTCAGTGCGCTACGGGAACAAGGGGCGTGCAATAATCTCGAAGCTGTGTTCCAACACAAAGACGGCCATCAGATTATTGGGATGGTCTCGGCGCGGCGCATCACGTTGCAAGGCACGCCCCATATGCTTAGCGTGACCCGCAACATCACTGAGCGCAAGCAGATCGAAGCAGCTCTGCGCGAGAGCGAGGAAAAGTTCCGCTACATGACCGAGAACTCGAGTGATGTCATCTGGCACCTCGATGCCGGGTTTCGCTTTACCTACATCAGTCCCGCCGACGAACGCATGCGCGGCTTTCAGCGCGACGAAGTGCTTGGCATCACGGTCTGGGGCCTGCTCAAACCAGAGGGCATCAAACATGTTAAGCAGGCAAACACCGAACGGCTTGCCACCGAACTGCACGAGGGGGGCAAATATGACTCACTGCGCTATGAGCTTGAGCAGGTCTGTAAGGATGGTCATTGGATCTGGACGGAGGTGAATGTCACCGCGCATTACGATCAAAAGGGCAGCTTGATCGGCTATCACGGCATTTCCCGTGACATTAGCGCCCGCAAACAGGTCGAGGCGGCGCTCCGCGAAAGCGAACAGCGCTATCGTCTATTGGCGGATCATGTCTACGATGTGATCTGGACAATGACGCTGGAGGGTGCCTTCACCTACGTCAGCCCGTCAGTCTACCAATTGCGCGGCTTCACACCGGAAGAGGTGCTCCGGCAACCTTTAGCGGAAGTCGTTTGCCCCGGTTCCATCGCTACCGTGCAAGAAGGCTTCCAACGCGCCTTTACGGAAATCAGCACGGGGCAACCGCAGCCCATCCATTATTTTGAGATTGAACAGCCATGCAAAAACGGCTCAACGGTGTGGACGGAGGCGACCGCCCGGGTGATGTACGATGACACGGGGCAGCCGCTTGGGCTGGTCGGCGTGACGCGGGACATTTCCGCCCGCAAACGCCTCGAAGCCGAACTGCAATACCAAGCGACCACGGACGGTCTCACGGGGATTGTCAATCGGCGGCGCTTTCTCGAATTGGCCCAGAATGAACTCGTTCGGGCGCTCCGCCTCGACCGCGCCCTGTCCATCGCCCTGATTGATATTGATCATTTTAAGCAGATCAACGACTCGTATGGTCATGCGGTTGGCGATCAAGCCTTGTTGGCTTGGACACGCATCTGTCAGAAAAACATCCGCGTGATTGATCTGCTTGGGCGCTTGGGTGGCGACGAGTTTGTGTTGCTCTTGCCGGAAACGACGAGCACCCAGGCGCAAATCGTGACGCAACGAGTTTGCGATGCCCTCGACGCCGAGCCGATTGATTTGGGGGACAAGCTGGTGGCGATCACGATCAGTTCGGGCCTAGCGAGTTTGGCGGGCGAGACTGATTCACTGGATCGGCTTTTGGAACGGGCCGACCGGGCGCTCTACCAGGCGAAAGCTGCCGGACGTAATCGGGTGGTGGTGGAACCAGCGCTGGAGTCGGCGTGAGCCGAGGGTGCGGATTGCAGCTTTGCTGCTTGACCC
>CAIRDL010001133.1 GCA_903877345.1 uncultured Oscillochloris sp.
ACGCGGCTCCCATGAAGTACGTCATCAGCAATGCCGAGGGTCTGGAAGACCTCGTGACGGCCCCCAACCGCATCTGGACCATTCCGGCGGGCGATGGGCAAGGCGGCGGCGGCACCACCCAGGTGGGCCAATTCGGCGCAGCGGATTTGGGCAACTACCTCTCGGCGGTTGACCAGTTTATCAACGCCTTGAGCAGCATCACGCGCACGCCCAAGCATTATTTCCAACTTGGGCAGAACGCGCCGAGCGGCGAGGCGCTGAAGGTGATGGAAACGCCGCTGGTGAAGAAGTGCCGTGACCGCATGGATCGCTTTACCCCGACCTACCGGCGGTTGGGTGCGTTCCTCTGTCAGCTCCAAGGGAAGACGGTCGATCCGGCGCGCATCGTGGTGCAATGGGGCAACCCCGAGACGGAGCAGCCGTTGCAACAGGCTCAGGTCGAGACGGCCCGGGCGCAGGGCATCGTGGCGAAACAGCAGGCAGGCATCAGCCGCAAGCAAGGGTTGCGAGAGTTGGGCTACACCGACCAGCAGATCGCGGCGATGGATGCGGAGCAGCAGGCGGAGCAAGCCGCCAAGCCGCCGGAAGGGGCTGGGGCGGGCGGTGGCTCATGATGACCAGCATCGCCCAGAGCATCATGAGCCACCCGCAACTACCGCCATCAAGCCGATGCGTTACACGGGTGCCTCTGGGTCATGGGACGGTGGCCGCCCCCGGGGAATCGTCCCGTCGGCAACCTCCGTCTCGTAGCGCGTCAGGGCGGCCCGCGTGCTCTGCCAGCGCCCGTCCCGCTTCGTCCCCGCTAATCGCCCCTTGCGAATCAGCAAAGCCAGATACTCGGCACTGTGGGGGGTGTCTGCGGCGAGTTGGGCGAGCGGGAGCCACACGTCATCAGGGGTGGCGGCGCACGCCTCCAAGTAAAGATCAAGGCCGCTCTCCACCGCCCGCCCCAGGAGATTGAGCAGCGGGCCGTAGCGCCCACGATCCGCCTGCGCCAGGGCTTCTAGATAGCCAAGCCGCCACTCGTGCAGCAGCAGCGCGGGCGGGTAGCCACTTCGCAGCAACAGCAGGTTCAACAGCAGCCGCGCCGTGCGCCCGTTGCCGTCAAGGAACGGGTGAACCGCCAGAAAGCCGTGATGGGCAATCACCGCGCGCGTCACCGGCTCGTACTGAAGCCCCTCGGCGGTGAGCCAGGCCACCCATGCATCCATCAGCCCCGGCACTTCGCGGGCTGGCGGCGGTGTAAGCTGCGCGCCACGAATATGGACCGCACCGTGCCGGAACTGGCCCGGCTCATCGAGGATCCGATCTGTCACAAGGCGATGCAGCGCGAGGATCGTTGGGATCGTGATGGGGGTGGGTGCTACCGCTAGGGCGACCATCGCGTCATAGGCCGCCGCGTGGTTCGTCACCTCCAGGTGCTCTTTCAGCGAGTGACCACCGATGGTGATCCCGTGTTCAAGCACCATGTGGGTTTCGCGCAAGCTCAGCGTGTTGCCCTCAAGCGCGTTCGAGTGAAAGGTGAGCCGCACCTGGAGATCGGCGTGAAGGATGCGGAGGGTCGCTGGCGGCAGAGGCCGTCGGGCGTCGAGGGCGGCATGCTTTTCGGTGAGGCGGCGGGCGAGGCGGGGATCCATCCGGGGCGAGCTGGGCATAGGCACCTCAAACCGTATCGGTTACGCCAATTATACCCTATTACCGATACTATTCAACGTGCAGTTCGGCCATGTCCACACCGGGCTGGAGCCGCCCTATCGCGACGTATCCCACCATGTCTTTCAGGCGAACGGGGTCACGGTCCGGCAGTGGTTCGCCGAGATCGAGCAGCCGACCCCGCCGTGTGGCATGTGTGTGGCCCTCCACGGGCGCACCTACCCCATTGCTACGGCGCTCGCCACCCATCCCGGTTGCCGCTGCTTGGCGGTGCCGGTGCTCACGCCCGCCGCGCCGCCGGTGACACTCGACGGGCAGGCGTGGTTCGACGGCCAGGACGCGGCCACCCAGCGGGCGGTGCTTGGCCCAGGCAAGCTGGCGCACTACACGGCAGGGGCGCTGACGCTCGACGCCCTCATTGGCGACAC
>CAIRDL010001134.1 GCA_903877345.1 uncultured Oscillochloris sp.
GTGATGCGTGGTGCGTGATGCGTGATGCGTGATGCGTGATGCGTGTTGCGTGATGCGTGGTGCGTGGTGCGTGTTGCGTGATGCGTGATTGGTCAGGGTGCGGTCTGATCACAGATCACGCCTCACGGATCATTTGCACGACCTGGATGATGAAGCATTTCCGCACCTCTAACAGCCAAAACAGGAACCCCTCATGAGTATGCAGCGCCTCGACCGTGTGGTGGCCGCTTTGGGCGCACAGCGCCTCGGCGGGTTGGCCTTGATGCCCGACGCCAACCTCACCTATCTCAGCGGCCTTACCTTCCACCAGGGCAAACGGCTGACCTTGGCGCTCATTCCGGCTGACGGTACGCCGCCCTGCTTCATCTTGCCCGCCCTCGAACAGGCTCAGGCTGCCGCCAAGAGCCGAATCACGCTGCGCTATTTCCCCTGGAACGACGCTGACGGCCCCCACGCAGCCCTCGCCGCTGCGGTTGCCACCGCCTTCCCGACGGGTCTCGCCGGAATGGAACTTGCCGTCGAGGCAACTTGTTTGCGCGTAATGGAACTGCGCGCCCTCGAAGCCGCCATGCCCGGTCTCCGCACGACTGACGCCACCGACGTGATGGCCGCGTTGCGCATGGTGAAAGATGCGCAGGAGTTGGCGGTGATCGAAGCGGCGGTGCGGATGGTCGAGGTGGCGCTCCAGCACACCATCGCGCAGATCCGCGTCGGCATGACGGAGCGCACTTTGTCGCGCCTTTGCACTGAAGCCATTATCGCCGCTGGGGCCGATGGTGAGAGCTTCGCGAATATCGTTGCCGGTGGCCCGAATGGGGCTAATCCGCACCACAGCAACAGCGACCGGCCCTTCCAGGCAGGCGATCTGATCATTATTGATTGTGGTGCCCGTTACGACGGCTACATTTCTGACATTACGCGCACGGTGGCCCTGGGCGAACCGACGGCTGAGGCGCGGCGCATCTACGAACTGGTACGCGAGGCGAACGAAGCGGGGCGACGGGCGGCGCAACCCGGCGCTACAGGCAGCACCATTGACGCAGCGACGCGGGGGGTGATTACAGCAGGCGGCTACGGCGACTATTTTCTCCACCGCACCGGCCACGGCTTTGGCATTGAGGCCCACGAGTTGCCGAACATCGTGGCGGGCAGTGACAAGCCTCTTGCTTCCGGCACTACCTTCACCGTTGAGCCTGGCATCTACATGCCTGGTCGCATTGGAGTGCGGATTGAGGACGATCTAGTCATGACGCCTGAGGGTGCGCGGAGTTTGACCACGCTGCCACGGGAGTTGCTGGTGCTGCGGGATTTTAGCTTTTAGATCTTGGAGGAACGCTAAAATCTGCAAGCCAAAAGCCCAAAGCTAGGCCAGTTTGCCCCTGACCTCAAGGGGCGGTGTTGGTGCCGCCGCTTGCCGTTCGGCGAGCGTGGCGACGGCAATGCCGCCGAGCAACACAGCCCCACCAATGAGTTGGAGCGGTTGGAGCGGTTGATGGAAGATCGCCAGCGCCAGCGCCGTTGAGCCGAGCGGCTCACCCAGGATGGCGACGGTGACGAGCGTTGGCGAGAGGTATTTGATCGCCCAGTTGAAGGCCGTGTGCCCCAACAGTTGCGGCCCGAGGGCCAACCCCAGGATTAGGATATAACCCATTGGCGGTAGCCCAAGCAGGGATTGGCCCGCGAGAGCCATGACACCAAGTAACCCGATGGCGGTGGCGGTGTAGACGAGCCAAATATAGGGCAACAAGGCCAACCGCGTGCGTAGTTGTCGTCCCAAAAGGAAATAGCCAGAGACCGCCAGCGCCCCCAGAAGGGCTAAGCCATCGCCAAGGAGCGGGGCGGTCGCGCCGCTGCTGCCGTTGCTGTCGCTTAGTGCGATAAGGAGCGAGCCGCCGACGGTAAGTAGCACGCCAACCCAGGTGCCGAGGCTCAGGCGTTCACGGTAGATCAGCCAAGTGGCGAGGGCGACAAACACCGGATTGGTCGTAACGAGGGCGGTAGATGAGGCGACGGAGGTGTAGGCCAACGAACTGATCCAGGTTGCAAAGTGGGCCGCCAAACATGCCCCGGCGGCGAGGGCCAGCCACAAATCACGCCGCGTGACTTGGCGCAGCGCCGGGCCAGCTCGTCCCCAGGCAAGCGGCGTGAGGATGAGGCTTGCGAGAACGACCCGACCGGCGGCGATGGTTAGGGGTGAGAGGCCCAACGCCAAGGCTCCGGTGATCATGATTGATGCGGTGGAGGCGATCAGGACGCCAACGACGAGGACGAGATAGGGGAAAGAGGGACGGTTCACGAAGAGGTGTCTCCCTGCGGTCAGCGCAAACAGTGCGTGCGCCAAACTTGGCGCGGGCCGGCACCCATTATAGCATCCGCCGGAAACCTTGCCTATCCAAGCAATGGTGACCGTTACCGTTTGGGGACTAAAATCATGACCACTACTACTTTCGGGTTATTGGCCCTGTATCCCGCATTAGGACGGCATCTACCGAGCAGCACGGCGAAGGGTCGCGAAAAAGTATACCGACCCAGATTGGGCGGA
>CAIRDL010001135.1 GCA_903877345.1 uncultured Oscillochloris sp.
GCGTTGCGTGAGCGGATGGAAGAACCCGTGCCGCCGGTGCCTCAGTTGAGCGCCCCGGCGGCGCTCAACCGGGCCAAGCGGCTGATCGCCGCCGGGGCCGCCGACGAGGCGCTGCACCTCCTCGCCGCCGCTAAGGGCAGTCTGGATGATGCGGCTCTGGGGCAACTTATCCCGTCTGTAATCCCCTCCGAACCTAGTCCTCCAAAACCAGGAGATGATCAACCCCCTCCCCCCAAACGAACTGGCTGTTTCAGTTCGACCGTTCAAGGCTTTCAATCGTGGTGGAAGCTGCGATCACAAGCGCCGCAAACTGAAAAGTCGATTTCCACCAAGCCAACCAGGGAGCAAAACACCTCACGCAATTGGGGGCAGATAAGGCTGTGGGTCGGTGTTGCCGTCGTGGGTCTCCTCCTCATTGGACTCGTTGTACAGATGGTCGGATTTTTGAATCCTCCTCCCGTCACACCCACCCCGACTCGCGTTGCCAACACACCGTCACCCACCGTAGACCCAACGAAAACGCCCCTCCCACCTATAACACCCACCGCAGTGAGGGCAACGCCAACCCCCACGCCAACTGTGACGCTAAGCCCCACTGGCACAGTAGAAACAGCAAACCCCACGCCAACTGGGACAGTAAGTGGCACGACAGCGCCCACCAGCATCACGCTCCAGCTTGAACCGACCACGCTCTCGTTGCACCGGCTTAGCACCACCACATTCACCATCACTGGACTGCCTGAAGGTTTTAGTGTAGGGTCAGGGTCAGGGTCAGTCACTTCATGGAAGGCAAACATCGTCAACCAAAGTGACAGCTCCCCAATCGTGACAGGGAAGCTCGCGATGAACCAAAGTGGAGGCCAGACAAGCTTCACGGTCACGCTGACAGCCGATGATCTTACCAAGCTTAGGCAGCAATTCACAGGTGCCACAACACCGGAATTACGTCTCATCTTCGACACCGGCAATGCGCCCTACCGACTGCCCGACGTGACGCTAACAGTGGAGGAGCGTCCGGCGAAGGGGTTGCCTAAGGTAACGGCAGAGGGGAATTTTCTACCAGAGTACACGGAGGTGATAACGTATCTGTTGAATAACAAGGCTAGTCAGGTATATACCGATGCGCAGGGCCTGTCTTTTGTTCCCCTCTTCAAGACGAAAGATTTGGGGAGCAGGAACTCAGATATAGAGCCTAGGACAGGTAGAGGTACTTTCTCGTTCCCGTACCAATACCCCCTCGTCGGCAACAGCGATACAGTGGCACTCCTAGCCGAAGCCGAAACTGGCACCACGAAGGTCTACCTCGTGCGGATCGTGAAGATGACTGACCCAGCGCGAGCGTATGGCGAAGGGCAGACGGGTTGGCTGCCTGCGGTGTTTATTGATGGGCTGAATTAGTCCGGGACGACCAACAGCGCGGTTTGGGGGAAGGCCCGACCTTCCCTCAAAACCACCCTGTAGCCGTACTAAAAGGCTCACACCTAGATTCTGGAGGTCGTACCAATGGCATCGTTCTTCTCCTTGATCACGGGGCGCTTTGATAGCAAGATCGCGGAACTTCGCCAGAAGATCGAGCCTTTAGAGGCACAAAAGGCAAACGCCCTCGCCCGTGCCCGCCGTGA
>CAIRDL010001136.1 GCA_903877345.1 uncultured Oscillochloris sp.
ACAGCCACGCAAGCGCCGCCCGGAGGTTGGGGTGTTCTTGTTCGAGCCGTTGGTACCACAGCACTTGATCCGCACCGTGGAAATGCGCCGCAGCCGCTTCGGCAAGCGCCATGTAAAAGGCGGCATGGCGTTGTTGCACCTCCGCGAACGCCGCATCTGTGCGCAAGCGCTCAAGGGCATACTCGCGCACCGTCACAAGCATACGGTAGCGCAACATGCCTTCCAGCCCAGGCTCAGCACAGACGAGGTGATGATCAAGTAAGTGCGCCAGTTCGTCCAACGGCCATGCGTAGGGCATCCCGCCTGGCGTGGCGGCGACCGCCGCGAGCGCCTCGATGGTACACCCACCACTGAAAACGGCCATGTGTGCGAACAACGTCTGGGTTGCTGGCGCGAGCAGACGATAACTCCAGTCGAGGGTCGCATGTAACGTGCGCTGGCGCAGCGGGAGGTCGCACGCTCCATTGTTCAGCAGCGCAAGGGCAAGCTGTCCCTGTTGCCCAACAAGGTAGCCGCGCAACTGCCCTGGCGAGAGTTGGCGCACGCGGGCGGCGGCCAACTCAATGGCGAGGGGCAGCCCATCGAGAGCGATACAGAGCGCCGCGACATCGCCTGCATTGTCTGCGTTGAGCGTAAAAGCCGGGTTGACCGCTTGTGCGCGGGCGCAAAAGAGCGCCACGGCGGGATACGCGGCCAACACTTGCGGCGAAAGGGCGGCGACCGGGGGTGGCAGGCCAAGGGGCGGCACCACAAACAGTTGTTCACCCGAGAGACGCAAGGTGACGCGGCTCGTGACCAAAGCGTAGAGGTGGGGACATGCCGTGAGCAACGCGCTCAGGTCGGGGGCGGCAGTCACGACATGCTCAAAATTATCAAGCACGAGCAGCATCCGCCGTTGGGAGAGCGCCGCGATAAGCCCTTGGAGGCGCGATTGTTCGGGCGTAGGCGGCAAACCGAGGGCGTGGGCGAGCGTGACGAGCACGAACTTGGGGTCGGTGAGGTCAGCGAGGGTGATAAAGGCAATGCCATCGGGGAAAGCGGGCGCAAACTCGGCGGCAGCCTGGAGCGCCAGCCGCGTCTTGCCACTGCCACCGGGGCCAGTCAGCGTGAGCAGACGGTTTTGGGTGAGAAACCGGGCAACCGTGGCGAGATCAGCGGCTCGTCCGATCAGCGGCGTGAGTGGGCAAGGCAGCGACGGGAGTTTAAGCGGCAGCGCGGGCGGCGTGAGGGCGAGGGTTGGGTGGCGCTGAAGGGCCGCAGCAAACGCGGCGGATGAGAAGAGGGCTTGGAGTTGGGGCAACAGTAGGGGCAAGCCAGCCAACAAGCAGAGCTCGACCGCCTCAGCGGCGGTGCAACGGCGATCAGCGGGAAAACCGTCGGTAAGGGCGACGATGAGGGCGTGCAGTTCATTGGGGGTGATGTGGGGGCGGCGTTCGACGCGCAGCGTAAAGCGGTTCTCGAACTGATCCTCCGAAAGATCAACCCCTTGGCGGGCCATGCGCCCGACAACCATGCCCACTGACAGCCGATTGCGCTTGAGCAACTGACGAACGAGCACGGCGATACGCTGCTTCTCCGTATCGGTGTGCATCAACGGGCCTCCCCGGACGGGTAATGGTCACAATCCCGTCAATTCAGACGGAA
>CAIRDL010001137.1 GCA_903877345.1 uncultured Oscillochloris sp.
GCGGCGGGTGCTGAATGGACTAGGGGCGGACGGCTGGGAACTGACGGGGATTCAGCACGCCATGCCGGGGCGCAGTTACATGATCTTCAAGCGCCCGCTCGCCGAGGGTGCCGAGCCAGATCTGTCGGTGGTGCGGCGCGAGGCGAAGGCCGCCCCGGAGGCCCCGCCCGCCCCTGATGGGCCGCAGGTGGTTGCGGTGTAGGACAAGGGTTCAGGGGGTCGGGGGTCAGGGGTCAGGGCGGGCGCAACGGAACGTGTTGCGTACCCCGTGCTCTTTGCGGCTTTGCGGCTTTGCGTGCGATCACGAGACGGTACAGCGTGCTCTTTGCGGCTTTGCGGCTTTGCGTGCGATCACGAGACGGTACAGCATGCTCTTTGCGGCTTTGCGGCTTTGCGTGCGATCACGAGACGGTACAGCATGCTCTTTGCGGCTTTGCGGGCGATCACGAGACGCTACAGTTCGTTTGAACCATGCCAAAAGCCCCCAAGGTTTCAAAGCTGCACTTGCGTAGCTTTGAGCCTTGGGGGCTTTGCGATGATGCGCGGATGCTCTACCGGCCTTCGTTCCGACGGGGCGTAATGCGCGGCCCACGAATGCCAAACGGCCCAAGACCACCCTCGGCGGCGTTGCTGCGATCACTGCTGAGGCTAATACTGGGCGGTTGGGGGCCGTCGTGTTCCTTCACCATAATGCGCCCGACCTCTTGGGCGCGCAACTCCTCGGCCTGCCGCAGCAACTCGGGGGCCGCCTCGAAGAAGAACTCCAGCGCTTCGCCGTGCCGATCAACGCCGGTATATTCCACCAGCACATGGCTGCCCAAGGGAATACCACCAGAAGCGATCATGTCGGCCAAGGGCGCATCAATAAGCTTCAGCAGTTGCTGGCGCAAGGGCCGCGCCCCGAAGCGCGAGTCGAAGCCCTTGGTCAGCAGATATTCCTTCGCTGGTGTGGTCAGTTCGACCTTGATGCCGTGGCGGAGGTACTGTTCGTTGCTCTCGAAAATCATGTGGTCGAGCACGCTGCGTAGCACATCGCTGGAGAGCGGACGGAAGGCGATGATCTCGTCAAGACGGTTAATCCATTCGGGCTGGAAGACGCGCTGGAGTTGCTCGAAGCCGATCTGGTAGATCTGCTGGCCCGTGGCTTCGACATCCTGATGCGGCGTGCGAAAGCCGATGGTGCGCCGGTCGAGGAAGTCAACCATCTCTTTGGCACCCACATTGGTCGTGAAGATCACAATGCTGCTCTGAAAACTGACTCGCCGCCCACCATTGAGCAGCAGGATCTCGCCATCCTCCATCACTTGAAGCAGCAGGTTCCACAGTTCGGGCTGTCCCTTCTCGATTTCGTCAAACAGGACGACGCTATTCTCCTGCTCGATGATTTCGGGATTAAGTAGGGGCTTTTGGTCGCGCCCAACATAACTAGGCGGCGCACCGACGAGGGCGCTCACCTCGTGGCCTTGGCTAAAGAGCGAACAGTCAATCTTGAGGAAGGCTTCGCCGTCGGGGCGCAACAGTTGGGCGAGGGCGCGGGCGGTCGCCGTCTTGCCAACGCCGGTCGGGCCAAGAAAGAGCAGGGTGGCGCGAGGTCGCCGGGGGTTGCCCGCCGAAAAGCCGAAGCGGGCGCGATTCAACACGCGCACCACACTCTCAATCGCCCGTTCTTGGCCGAAAATCTGATCGCGCAAACGGTGCTCGACCGAGTCGAGCGGGTTTTGCACCCCGCGTACCGCCCGTCGCATTCCTTGCATGTGCTCAGTCATAGCATGCTCACCATTCTAATCA
>CAIRDL010001138.1 GCA_903877345.1 uncultured Oscillochloris sp.
CGCTGCCCACGGGCGCGCCGCGATTGAGGCGGTGTTCGTCGCCCACGGCTATACGCCCCTGGATTTGCCGATCATCGAACACCGTGACCTTTATCTGCGAAAACTCGGCGAAGAACTGGTGGGCAAAGTCTACGAGTTTAGCTTCGGCGGGCGCGAGTTGGCCCTGCGCCCCGAGTGGACGGCCTCTGTGCTGCGGGCGTATGTCGCCCATTTGCAAGACCAGCCCTTGCCCCTGCGCCTCAGTTATGCTGGCCCCGTCTTTCGCTACGAACGCCCCCAACGCCATACCTACCGCCAGTTCACCCAAGTTGGTATTGAGTTAGTCGGTGGCCCGGCTCCGCGTGCCGATGCCGAAATCCTGGCGTTGGCGTGCGCTGGCCTCGATGCCGCCGGCGTGACGGATTACCGTGTACTGGTGGGCCATGTCGGCCTCATTCGGGCTATTCTGGGCAGCCTTGGGCTGACAGAGCGCGCCCAGGGGATGTTGGTCTGGAGCCTGGAACATTTGCGGAAGGCTGGCCCCGCTGCGGTGGGCCAGCGTTTGCGTGAGGATGCTGGCGAGCCGCCTTTGGGCCTTGATCTGCCGCCGGGACTTGATGAGGCCCAAGCGACCGCTTGGCTGCTCCGCACGCTGGCGGCGATGCAGATTGACCTGAGTACCGGCACGCGCACCCCCGAAGAGGTAGTCGCACGTCTGTTGCGGAAGCTGCGCCGCCACGATGAGCAGGCCGCGATTGAGCGCGCCCTCGTCCTTTTAGCGCGCCTGAGCGCCCTGAGTGGGCCGCCCGCCGTGACGTTGCCCGCCCTTGCCACCCTCCTCGACGCCGAAAGCTTGCGCCTGCCTGCGTATACCGAGCTGCGGGCTGTCCTCAACCTAATTGAAGCGCATGGCCTTGACCCGGCGCGGGTGACGATTGATTTCGGGATCGGGCGTGGGTTGCATTATTACACCGGCATCATGTTTGAAATTGATGACCGCTCGGGCCTGCAACTCTGCGGTGGCGGGCGCTACGATGATCTGGTGGCAACCCTGGGCGGGCGGGGCAACGTGCCTGCCGTGGGCTTTGCCTATGGACTCGAACGGGTGGCCGCTGCCGCGACCCCGCCGCCCGTCGCACAGCGTCGAGATGCGCTCGTCGCCCCGGTGAGCGATGCAGATTATGCGTATGCCCAAGAAGTGGCGCGGCGCTTACGGGCCTGCGGCTTCGTCGCCAGCGTTGATGTGCGCGGGCGTAGTCTTGGCAAAAACCTGAGTGACGCGGCCCGCCGAGGTACCGCGTTCGTCGCGATTGTTGGCGCTGAGGAGCGTGAAAGTCGCACGCTGGTCTGGCGTGATTTGGCGCAGCACGAGGAGCGCCGGGTTGCTTTTGAGGCGCTTGAGACGCTGTAGGACAAGGTTTCAGGTTTCAGGTTTCAGGTGCCAGGTTTCAGGTTTCAGGTCGAGCGCATCAAGAAGCCGTGCGCCAGCCAAGACTGTAAAATAACCTGGAACTTTGTCGCCTAAGGCATGTTTCAAACCAGCTTGACAGATTAGCAATCTGACGCAAAGCC
>CAIRDL010001139.1 GCA_903877345.1 uncultured Oscillochloris sp.
CGTACCCAGCGCACGGTTCCGGTGCAGGTGAGCGCGGACGAAGCCGCCGGAAGGCTTGCTCCGACGTGACCGCCCCCGAGTCCGAGCAACAGGGGCAACAGTGCGAGGGCGAGGATTCGCGCAACCTGGGCCTGTTGCCGCCGGGTCAGCGGGGCGCACATGGTCTGCCAGCCTTTCCTGTGGGAAGCCATGGTTTGTGGTAACACTCCATGGATACTCGTCGGTGAAGGCTGGCAAGGGTGTATTCGAGCAGATTCACCCGCCAAGGCAAAATAACGAAGCGCCCCGTTGGCGGAGCGCGTCCTACTCATGTGGTTTCGTCCCGAAGGTGTATCGGTCGCTTGCGCGCACCCCGCAGGTTACTGCACCGCCGCGCACTGGTGTGTCCACGCTGCCGTGCCCAATCCCCCCGGCTCGACCGCACCCGTGACGGGATTCGTCACGAGGCTCCCATTCTGGAAATACTGGACACGCACCATCGCGGTGCCTTGTTGCTCGACCAGTTTAGGCGAAAGCGCGGTACCGAAACGCCAACGCCCGCCTAGCGCTCGGTAGAGGTGCGCGAATTCGTCGTCCACCTCTGTGCGGACAGGCGCGATGCCGCGTTGCGCCAACGCTTGCGCACCACTGTCGAGGGGTTGGATCAGCTGTTGGAGTTGCTCCTCGGGCGATAACGTTCCCCAATCGAGATTATCGGCAGCCTCGGGGTAATAGGCCAAGACAGCAGCAGTGAAATACTGCACCACCCGCCCATCCTCAGCCCGTACAAACGGCTCGCTGATCGGCGGGCCAAAGTTGTAGCGCCCGTTATAGACCTCGTAGGCGTGACGGAACTCGCCCTTCACGTAGTAACCCGTCTCGCCAATCCAAAGCGGAGCCTGGAGACCACCAGGCAGGTTCACGCCCTCGCCGGTCAACGTCGTGGGGATCCGTGTCGTACTTGGCAGGGGTTCACCGGGCCACGCCTGGAACTGCGCCGCCGCTGGTTTCAAGCTTCCGTCTGGGCGCACCAGGCCGTAAAACTCTTCGCGAGTCGCCCAGCGATAGGTCAGCCGTGGATCAAAATCACGCAGCGTCCAAGCCATCACGCCAACCACGCGGCCCCGCGCTGCTTCAAGTATGGTCTGGTAGACCTGGGCCTGTTGCGCCTCGGTGTAGCCACGGACGGCACACGGGGGGCCGGTCGGCCAGCCGAACTCTTCTAAAAGGATCGGCTTGCCGGTCTGAGCGCGCACCTCGGCGAGTTGACGGGCGGCATCAGCGGCATTGTAGATGTGGATACTCACGAGGTCGCTGTAATCAATGACGCGCCGCCCATCAGGCCCGGGCGCGTAAAGATTCTGATACTGGCCCATCCCCACCGTCACCAGATGGTTCGGGGCGAGGCGATGCACCTCATCCGCCATTCGCCCCAACCACATCAGCACCCGTTGCGCCTGTCCTTGTTTCGCCCACAGATCGTAGTGGTCGGGTTCGTTGTGCAAATCCCATGCCAGATTGCGGTCGTCGCCAACGAAATTACCGATCAGTTGGCGCAGATTGACAAAATCAGCGGTTTCGTCCTTCGTGCCAGGGGCGGGAAAGGTCTCATCGAAATCGAAGAGGGTCACAATCAGGCGCAGGTCAAGGTCGCCCGCAATCTGCGTCAGTTGGCGCAGCCGGTTGATGATGCGTGCGTTCACCACGCCCGCGTTCGTGCCGTCTGTCGAGAGATCGTAGGGCAACAGCACCCGCACCGCGTTGATACCGAGTTGGTCGCGGGCGGCGCGCAGTTCGCGCTCCATCTGGGGCGCATCCCACTGTTGCCACATCTCGGCCCAAGGACGACCCTGCGGGTAATAGTTGACGCCCTTGATTGGTACGGGCCGTCCGAGGCGCACCACCTGGTCGCCCTGCGCCTGCACAAAGCCCCCCGGCTCAAGCGTCGGGACAGGTGTTGCGGCGACCGCCTCCCGCCCCAAAAGGCCGAACAGCACCCTCTGTGCCCCGTGATCTTCGAAGCGGGCGCGCTCGAACCACTGGACGGTGTAGGTTTTCCCATCGCTCAACCGCTCCTCACGGGGGGGCGTGAGGGGCAACCCAAAGAGGGCGAGGTTCTCTTCGGGGGTGATACCGGGGCGACCCAAATCAAGCCCGTGGCGACTATACGCCTTCAGAAAGCTACCGCAGACATTCAGGCTTGTTGCAGAAAAGTAGCGACAGCCCGCCCGTGGCTTTTCAGGGGTCGCCAGGGGTTCGCTGCGCGCAGTCAGCGCATCCGCACCGAGCCGCCCCAGCAGCACCGTGTAGGGCGGGCGATTCTCAGGATGGTATTCAAGGCGTGCCCGCTCAAAGGTCTGGACAGTCGCAGCCCCCACTTGGTGCGTTGGCTCAAGCGGGTAGCCAAAAACGGGCAACCCGCCCTGCGTCTGCCAAAATGCGCCGATTGGCCCATCAATACAGGCGCTGATGCCGGGTACCCCTGGGAAGCACCGGGGCGCTGCGTGGGCGGGTTGGGCCAAGGGCAGTCCAATCGTGACCACCAGCAACAGACAGGCCAACAACCGTCGGGGTATCGGCAGCCAGTTTGGGGGAAAGGCGCTCATGTGACGGTCAATCTATACATGTTGCAAAAAATATGACTGAACAGCTCAGGCGTGCGTGTCTATTTCACACGCTAACGGTATGGTAGCACAAAAGTTTGCCAGTGTCAAGGGCTAAAACCCTGCCTACAAACCTTCAGCCCTGACCCAACCCGCCCCAGCCACGCCGTTGTGTCCGGCTAGGCGCTATAATCAGCAGCAGCAGCAAGGCCGCCCTCCCAAGTGGCGCGGCGCTACCAAAAAGCCGGGGGACACGATGCGAGCAGACGAACGACGCACTGCCGAGGGCATCCTCTTCACTGATCAGTACCAACTGAGCATGGCCCAACTCTATTTTCGCCAGGGCTTGCACGAACGGCCTGCCCAGTTTGACCATTTCTTCCGCCGCTATCCCGACTATGGCCTGCACGGGGCCGGCTACTGCATCAGTGCTGGTCTCGCTTGGCTGGTTGAGTGGATGCGCGAGGCCCATTTCCGCGCCGAAGATCTCGCCCATCTCCGTGCCCAGCGCACCCGGACGGGCGAGCAACTCTTCGCCGACGATTTTCTCGCCTACCTGCAACAGACCGGCGGCTTTGAAAGTCTCAGCCTGTTCGCCATCCCCGAAGGGCGCGTCGTTCACCCGCATGTGCCCCTTAGCATGGTGCGTGGCCCCTTAGCGATGGCCCAGATCCTCGAGACGGCACTGCTCAATCAATTAAATTATCAAACCTTGATTGCTACTAAGGCCGCTCGCATTCGGGAAGTCAGTCACGGGGCGTTGGTGCTTGAATTTGGCTTGCGGCGTGGGCAAGATCGCGGGGCGAATGCTGGCACTCGCGCCGCCTTGATTGGGGGCGCTGACTTCACTTCAAATGTTGGTCTCTCTAGCACGCTGGGCCTGCCACCCAAAGGCACCCACGCCCACGCTCTTGTGCAGGTCTTCCTCGCTCTCGGCCAAAGCGAACTCGACGCCTTTCGCGCTTACGCCGAGGTCTACCCCGACGACTGTTTGCTGCTGGTTGATACGGTGAACACCCTCGAAAGTGGCGTCCCCAACGCCATCCGTGTCTTTGAAGAACTACGCGCCAAGGGCCATCACCCCGTCGGGATTCGCCTCGATTCGGGTGACTTGGCCTATCTCGCCATCCAGTCGGCCCTGCTGCTCGACCGGGCGGGTTTCCCCGACACCACGATTGTGCTCTCCAGCGACCTTGATGAGCTGGTCATCTGGCAGATCCAGACCCAAATCACCCAAGAGGCGCCGCGTTACGGTGCCGATGCCGCCACCATTCTGCGCCGCCTCGTCTACGGCGTGGGCACACGCCTCGTAACCTCTCACGGCGAAGGCGCTCTCGGCGGCGTCTACAAGCTCGTCGCAATGCACGACGGTACGGCATGGCAACCCGCAATCAAGTTGGCCGACACCCCCGAAAAACTGACCAACCCCGGCCTCAAAGCCGCGTGGCGGCTCTACGATGCCCGTGGGTTCGCCACCGCCGATCTGCTCACCCTGGCCGACGAAACCCCGTCCCAAGCCGAACGGCTGAGCTTGCGTCACCCCAACGACTATGCCCGCCACCGCACCCTCGAACATGCGGCGCTCTCTGGCATGGAACCGCTGTTGGTTGAGGTGTTGCACGAGGGCCAACTTGTCCACGAACTGCCGCCCCTTGCCGCCATCCGTGCGCAGCGCGATGCCGATGTTGATCGCCTCGACGCGGGCGTGCGCCGCATCGTCAACCCGCACATCTACCACGTCTCGCTCTCGCAGCAACTCTGGGATTTGAAGCAGACGCTGTTGGCGCAGTTGGGCGGGTAATAGGACTCCCGCCATGCCAGCACTAATTTTCGACTGTGACGGTGTTCTCGCCGAAACTGAGCGCGACGGCCATCGTCCGGCCTTCAACCAAACCTTCGCCGAGTTTGGCTTGCCGGTTCACTGGACGCCGGAAGTTTATAGCGAAAAACTCCAGATCGGAGGCGGGAAAGAGCGTCTGGCGAGCCTGTTCAGCGCGGCTTTCATCCAAGCAGCAGGGTTGCCCACTGACCCAACGGCGCAACAGGCGTTGGTCGCCCAGTGGCATCGCCGCAAGACTGCCATTTTCGCCGAACGGGTAGCGGCGGGTGCGCTGGCGGGGCGACCTGGCGTGGTGCGCTTGGTGGACGAAGTTCTGGCGGCGGGTTGGCGCTTGGCCGTCGCCTCGGCCTCGACCGAAGTGTCAGTACGCGCCGTGCTCACGCAGGTGGTTGGCCCAGCGCGGGCGGCCCACTTCACCGTACTGGCGGGCGACTGTGTGGCCCAGAAGAAGCCAGCCCCCGACATCTACCGGCTGGCCCTGGAACGCCTCGCGGTGCCGCCAACTGCAGCCTTGGTGATCGAAGACTCGCGTCAAGGGTTGCTCGCAGCGGTTGGGGCGGGGCTGCCCTGCATCGTCACGCCGAGCAGCTACACGCTCGCCGAGGCTTTCGATGAAGCGCTGCTCGTGCTCTCGCACTTAGGCGACCCAGGCCGCCCGCTGACCGTGTGGGCGAACCGCAGCCAAAGCGCGCCGCAGGCGCTCCTCACCCTGGACGACCTGGTGGCTGGTTTAGCAAGCAAAACGAAGCCCCCCGCTACCCAATGAGTGGCAGCGAGGGGCTTCGCGATCCGGAGCCGAGCAACTAATCCAGATAACCGCGCAGTTTCTTGCCCAAATGCGGATGGCGCAACTTGCGGAGAGCGACCGCCTCAATTTGGCGGATACGCTCGCGGGTAATGCCGAACTCCACGCCGACCTCCTCAAGGGTGCGGTAGCGCCCATCTTTGAGGCCGTAGCGCAGTTGGATGATCTTGCGTTCGCGTTCGGGCAGCTTCAGCAGCACCTCTTCGATCTGCTCGCGCAACATCGCGGCAGCCGCCGCCTCAGACGGTGTGGAGATGCGGTCGTCCTCAATGAAATCGCCCATCCGTCCCTCGCCCTCTTGGCCGACGGGCATCTCAAGGGAAAGGGGGTGCATACTGGCCTCAAGGGTGCGGCGCACCGTCCCGGCACTGATGCCCATCGCCTCGGCAATCTCCTCGGGGGTTGGTTCGCGCTGCATAGACTGTTGGAGCTTGTGGCTGGTACGCTTGACCTGGCTAATGGCCTCGCCCATATGAACGGGGAGCCTGATGGTGCGGCTCTGGTCGGCGATGGCGCGGGTAATTGCCTGGCGGATCCACCACGTCGCGTAGGTCGAGAACTTATGCCCCTTGGTGTAATCGAACTTCTCGACCGCCCGCATCAGGCCAATGTTTCCTTCCTGCACCAAATCCATCATCGTCAGGCCGTAAGAGGTGTATTTTTTGGCAATGGAAACC
>CAIRDL010001140.1 GCA_903877345.1 uncultured Oscillochloris sp.
ACCCTCATCTTGGTCGGTAAATACCTTGAAGCACGGGCCAAGAGTCAGACGAGCGCCGCGATTAAGACCTTGATCGGGCTGCAACCAAAAACCGCCCGCGTCGTGCGCGGCGGGCAGGAGCTTGATCTGCCTGTGGCGGAGGTGCGCTCCGGCGAGATGGTGGTCGTGCGTCCCGGCGAGCGCATCCCCGTGGATGGCGTGCTGGTCAGCGGGGCATCGAGCGTTGACGAAAGTATGGTTACAGGCGAGAGTCTGCCGGTCGAGAAGCACCCCGGCGACGATCTGGTCGGCGCGACGGTTAATCGTAGCGGCAGCTTCCAGATGCGGGCAACTCGTGTCGGTAAGGCGACGGCCCTAGCGCAGATCATCCGTCTGGTGCAGGAAGCCCAAGGGAGCCGCGCTCCGGTGCAACACTTGGTTGATCGCGTCGCGGCGGTGTTTGTGCCGACGGTGATTGGCCTCGCGCTGCTCACCTTTGGCCTCTGGTTCTTGCTTGGTGGCGTGGGCTTAACGCAAAGTCTGCTCTTCGCTGTGGCCGTGCTGGTCATTGCTTGCCCATGTGCGCTTGGCCTTGCCACGCCAACGGCGATTATGGTTGGTACTGGCGTTGGGGCGGCGCGGGGCATTCTAATCAAGAACGCCGAAAGCCTTGAGCGAGCCGCGCACCTCCAGATGGTCATCCTCGACAAAACCGGCACCATTACCGAGGGCAAACCGGCGGTGACGGACGTACTTAGCCTTGACCCCGACACGCCGCTGTTGCAACTTGCGGCGTCGGCGGAGCGCCGTAGCGAGCACCCGTTGGGCGAGGCGATAGTGCGGGAGGCTCAGGTGCAAGGGCTGGTGCTGACGCAGCCTGAACAATTCCAGGCGATTACCGGCGCGGGGGTTGCGGCGGTCGTTGCGGGGCGGGCGCTGCTGGTGGGCACGCCGCGCCTCATGGCGGAGCGTGGCATCGCCCTCGGTGCGCTGAGTGGCGACGTGACGCGCCTCCAAGCTGAGGGGAAGACGGCGATGCTGGTTGCCGCCGACGGCGTGCTGTTGGGGGTGATCGCGGTGGCGGACACCGTGCGCCCAACTTCGGCGGCGGCGTTGGCCCACCTGCGGGCGCTTGGCATCGAGGTCGCGATGCTGACCGGCGACAACGCGCCCACGGCGGCGGCGATTGCGCGCCAAGTCGGCATCGAGCAGGTGCTGGCTGAGGTGTTGCCTGCGGATAAAGTCGGCGAGGTGCGACGCCACCAAGCGGCGGGCCGGGTGGTGGCGATGGTTGGCGACGGCATCAACGACGCGCCGGCCCTCGCCCAAGCTGATGTGGGTATCGCGCTTGGCACCGGCACCGATGTGGCGATGGAAGCGGCGGATGTGACCTTGATGCGCGGCGACTTGGCGGGCATTGCCCAGGCGATCCGGCTGAGTAAGGCGACCATGCGGACAATCCGCTGGAACCTCTTCTGGGCTTTCGCCTACAATGTCGTGCTGATTCCGGTGGCGGCGGGCGCGCTCTACCCCTTCACGGGGTGGCAACTAAGTCCCATCCTCGCCGCTGGGGCGATGGCATTCAGTTCGGTCTTTGTGGTCAGCAACTCGCTGCGGCTGCGGGGCGTGCGGCTTGACTGAGACTCTTGGCGGTCAAAACGTGCAGTACAATAGGCCGGTTTCGCCAACTTGTACGTGAGGAACGCCCCGTATGCTTGATGATCGTCTGCCCCGCCGTGACCTGCTCCGCCTTGCTGGCTTTAGTACCCTGAGTGTCGGCCTCGCCGCCTGTGGCCGAGTCGCACCTGCGGTGCAACCGGCCGCCTCGGCTCTACCGGCTCATCCAAGCGCTGAAGGCACCAGCGCTAGTGCAGACGAGGCGCTGGCCCGTTTGCGTGAAGGCAACCAGCGCTTTGTGGCCGATAAGGAGAGCAATCCAAATAGCAGCCCGGCCCGTCGCGCCAGTATTGCTGCGAGTCAGGAACCGTTCGCCACCATCCTTGGCTGCGTTGACTCGCGGGTGCCGCCCGAACTTATTTTCGATTGTGGGCTGGGCGACCTATTTGTCATCCGCACTGCCGGACATACGCTTGACCACGCTGTAACGGGCAGCATCGAGTTTGGGGCTGTCGAACTGAAGATTCCCGCGATCTTGGTACTCGGCCACGAGCGCTGCGGTGCCGTCAAGGCAACGATTGAGGTGCTGGAGGGTCGGGCCGAGGCGCTTAGTAATATTTTTGTGCTGGTCGAGGCCATTGCGCCTGCCGTTGAGGCCGCGAGTACCCGCCCCGGCGATCTGTTAGACAACGCGGTGGAGATCAATGTCACCCGCACGATGGCGACCTTGAGCCAAGCACCCCTGCTTGCGCCCCTGATCAAAGAGGGCAAGCTAAAGATCGCGGGCGCGGTCTACGACCTTGACACTGGGGTGGTGCGGTTCCTTGAGGGCTAAAACAAGGTTTCAGAAGCGGGCATTTTAGCTTGACCGTTTACGATGGCAGACGACGCGACGAACTGGAAACTGGGTGCTGCCTTCGACAAGCTCAGGCAGCGTTCTCGCCAACAGCGCCCTCGCTGGCTGAGCTTGTCGAAGCCAGACAGGCACTGCCCCACCCACCGTGCTCACCCTAGCGGCGCGAGGCCCAAACGGTCAAGCTAGATTGAACCTTGTCTAAAGCATAACCCCCTGCCCCTCCAGCCAGAAGCGCAGCCACGCCATGAGGCCGAGAATGAGCAGCGTGGGGAAGAACGCAACCGCCGCAGGTCGGGCGAGTTGGCTCAGGTGCGTCACGCGACCTTCGTAGCCCATGAGCAGACTGGTGAGCAGCAGGCTAATCAAATAGAGGACGCCGGTGATGCCGAAAAAGGCACTGAAGGCCAACGGCCAATACAGTACGCCCAGATTGCCATAGATCGCCGCCACCACAAGCAAGTTGAGCACCAGAATGCCCATGAGTTCCCACCAGCTTTTGAGGACGGGCTGACTCTCGTCTACATCTTTACGCAAGACTCGGTTGAACACCAACAGCAGCATGACGCCGATGGAGATGCCCAAGCCCATCCCGGTCAAGGTGCGGAAGAAGTTGTCTGGCGTGTAGAGATGCGGTTGGCCGAGGTCAACAAACAGCGAATTGAAGCCATCTACGCCCATGATGGCGATGAAGGCGAGCAGGGCCACGCCAAGGGGCCACGGCGGCAAGCCCCCCGCTCGTCCCCGCCCAATCGTGTAGAGGTAAGCCAGAGTGAGGAGAAAGCTAAGGTAAATGCCACTGTTGCGGGCACAGATCGGGAACTGCGCCCCGCCGAGGATGATATTGTGCTGTTGGGCGCATACGCCGTGAACGACCGCGTAGAGCTTCCATTCAAGCGGTGCGCCAGGCCAGAAGACGAGCGCCATCAGTAGCACGCCAAAAAGGCCAGCAAAGAGCCAGCGCCACGGACGTTCGACCGGAGCCTCGTCAGGGAGCGCGGGCGCGGCGGGCGTGCGAGCCGCAATCCGCTGTTGGGCCAGACGAATGACTTCCTCAGGGGTTGGGTCGCTCATTTCAGTCTGCCGAGACGCTCTTGGAGCGTGGTGGCATTGAGGGCACCAATATGCCTTGCGGCAATGGTGCCGTCGCGGTTAATAAAAAAGCTTTCGGGCATGCTGCTCACAGCGTAGCCGTCGCCAATGTCGCCTGCGGGGTTGGCGACCAAGGGAAAAGTGACATGCACTTTGGGGACAAAGGCAGCGATGGCCTCCGGCATTTCGTTGCGGTTGACCCCAAGCACCACTAAGCTGCCGCCTGCCGCCGTGTAGGCTTGCTGGAGCGTCGGCATTTCTTCGATGCAGGGCTGGCACCACGTAGCCCAGAAGTTGAGCAGCACCGGCTTGCCGCGCAAGTCGCTCAGGCGCTGCACCGTACCGTCGGGTAGCGTGAAGCTGAAGTCAGGTGCGAGGTCACCTTCCGTCAGCTTGGCGCGTCCCGGCACAATCAGGCGACTGGTGGCGGCGATGGTCGTTTCTCCAACCATAAAACTGGCGGGTGTCGGCGTTGGTGTCGGCGTCGGTGGTTGGCTTCCGCAAGCGGCGAGGGTGAGACTTACCAGAAGCACGAGCAGATTGAGGCGTTGCATAGGCGTATTATAACGAGTTGACGCTGGTGTGGGGCTATGCTATTGTGCGCCGCGCTCACCCCGCTTGTGGATTTTGGCTTGCCGCCTATGGCAAACGACATGCCCTTCGGCCCCGCTCGTGTGCGGGCCTTACTCCTCGCGATCACCGCCGATGCGCTGGTGGGCGACCCGCCCAACGCCTGGCACCCCCTCATGCTGCTCGGTTACTGGCTTCGCCTCGGCGAACGGCTCGCCCCGGCGGGCGCTGCGGCCCGCCTTGGCTGGGGTGCCGTCTGGTTGGTGGGCGGCAGTGCCATTATCGGCATCGTTGCCGCACAAGTGCCCCGCCACCCACTCGTGCAAGGTCTCGCCGCGTCGGCTTTGCTGGCCTACCGGGGGTTGGATCAGGCGGTTGGTGCGGTGCAGGCAGCCTTAGAAGCCGATGATTTGCTCGAGGCGCGGCGGCTGTTAAGTTGGCACCTCGTCAGTCGCCCCACTGCCACACTCACGGCGGAAGAGGTCGCCGCTGCCGCCATCGAGTCACTGGCCGAGAATCTCTCTGACAGCCTCGTCGCCCCTGCGCTGGCCTATCTCAGCGCTGGCTTGCCTGGTCTGGCGATCTACCGTTTGGTGAACACGGCTGACGCGCTGTGGGGCTATCGGAACGAGCGCTACGAACACTTGGGCAAAGCGGCGGCCCGCCTCGACGATGGCCTCAACCTGATTCCGGCGCGGTTCACCGCCCTGCTGATCAGCGTAGCGGCCCAGTTGGTCAATGGACGCGGCGCGCTGGCGTGGCACGTCGCCCGTCGTGACGCAGCGCACACCGCTTCGCCCAACGCGGGTTGGCCGATGGCGGCGCTGGCCGGTGCCCTGGCGACCACGCTCACCAAGCGTGACCATTACACCCTGGGCGACGGGCCGCGCTCACCCGATGCCGCACTGATCGGCGAGGCCCGCACCATCGCCCGGGTTGCGGTGGGCGTTTTGGTTGCGGTTACTGCGGTGGCGGTTTGGGATTTTAGGGAAGCGGATCTTTTCAATTGTTCCGTCGTGACCCGTGATGCGTGATCCGTGACGAGGCCGCACCCTGAGCGATCACGGATCACGCATCACGGGTCAAGCGGTGACGAGACGTTTTATTTTTTCCGCTTCCCTTAGGCCATAGCGCAAAAGTCACGCGGTCACGCATGGCATGCTGAGTACCAAATGGCCCGTCGGCCAGTGGTGCCGGGAGAAACGTCCTCCCCTGTCACCCCGAGCGAAGCGAGGGGTCTCGGCATGGATCCGCACAACCACCGGGACGCTTCGTTAGCGCTCAGCGTGACATGCGCGATGTTGCTCAGGAGCGTAGCGAAGCATCGCTCCCGGCTCCTTGACAGACCCTTCGCTGCGCTCAGGGTGACATGACCGCGTTCCTTTTGCGGTCGTGCCTAAAATCTGCAATCTAAAAGCTGTAGCCTTGACGCCGCTTTACACCCTAGCGCGAACTTGGCCCAATCGGGGTATAATACCCTTGTGGGTTGTCAAAAAGCAAGCCACGGTGAACATCTTTTTACTACAAACCGTTACGGAGGACGAATCGCCGTTGGCCGTTCGCCCTAAGCGCAACCGAACCGGGGCCGCAAGTGCAAGGAGCCGCTAATGTTTAATGCCTTTAAGAAGAAAGCTGATCAACTGCCGGAGGGCGAAGAGGGCCGCGTACCCCCAGGCCAGTATGTCACCAACAAGTTTCCGGTGCTCCATTACGGCACGGTGCCGCAGTACAAGGAGCTTGAGCAAACCTGGGATCTGCGCGTTTGGGGAGAACTAGCCGCCCCCGCCCGCCTCAGTTTTGCCGAGTTCCGCGCCTTGCCCACGGTGCAACTTACCACCGACATCCACTGTGTCACCCGTTGGAGTAAGCTCGATACGCATTGGGAAGGCGTGCGCTTCAGCGAGTTTCTTCAGGCCATACCCCCGCTGAACCCCACGGCCAAATTTGTGGTCGCCCATTGTGAGCAGGGCTTCACCACCAATGTCCCCCTTGAAGTGTTGCTCGAATCCACCGCGCTGTTGGCCTACAAGTACGATGGGCAGGAACTAACGCCTGAACACGGCTACCCGCTCCGCCTGCTCACGCCCGGCAAATACTTCTGGAAAAGCGCGAAGTGGCTGCGCGGTCTCGAATTTGCCGACCACGACAAACTGGGCTTCTGGGAGCGCTACGGCTACAACAACCACGCCGACCCGTGGAAGGAAGAGCGCTACGCCGACTGAGGCGGTGGCTTGGCCGACTCGTGCTGGTACGCCAACGAGATGGCTCGATGCACCACAAAGGCACAAAGCCCACAAAGTTGCTGAGTCTTCCAACTCAGGCTTTGTGGGCTGCGTGCCTTTGTGGTGCGATCTTCAAGCGCTGTCGCGTTGGAGGACTGGGCGCTGTTTGTGACAATCCGCAATCTAGAATCCAAAAAAGGCGGCAACCGCCGCGACGATGAGGCGGTGTTCTTCAAGCTTGATCCGCTCGTGCAGGCTGTCCGCCGTATCGTCAGGATGAATGGGCACCTCGGCGCGGGCGAGAATGGGGCCGTCATCCACCCGAGGGGTAACGCGGTGGATGGTGCAGCCGGTGACGGGCAACCGCTGCTCGACAGCCTCGGCGACGACGTGGGCACCGCGCAGCGCAGGGATGACGAAGCCCGCACTCGTCGTATAGGTTGCGCCACCATCGTCGGGAAGCAAGGCGGGGTGTTGGTTGATCACGCGCCCAGGGAAGCAGGCGAGGAAGGCGGGCGAAAGCACCC
>CAIRDL010001141.1 GCA_903877345.1 uncultured Oscillochloris sp.
CGTCGTAATCGCCGCCGCTGCCAACAGGCGGGCCGTCGGCGTATCAAGCGGGAGCGGTTGGGTGGCAAGCGCATTCCGGCGGGAGCGTCGCGCCATCACGCCAGCCCCGACGCCGCCAGCGACCAGCACCAGGGCCACGTTCAGCCCCAGGCTACCGAACGACAACCCCTGGGGTTGCGTGAACGCCGTCACTAAGGGCGCACCGCAGCCCGTCACTGCCACCAGATGCGCGCCGGGCGCTAATCCTTCTGTCGCCAACCGCAGGTACAGCCGCGTCCCAGGCGTCAGCAGGCGGGTGAAATGTTCGTCAAGCGTTCGGTTGAGCGTCGGCAGCGCCGCAATCGTCACGCTGTGGTACGCCACATACGCGGCCCCAAGCCCCTCGGCGGCGCGGGCGAGCGACCCCGGTGCGCTCGTCGCCCCGCTAGGCTGATCGGCACCTTGACCGACGATCAGCATCCCCACGGCGCTTTCCGCAGGTGCAGCGATTGGCGCGAGGTCGGGCATGCCTGCCGTAAAAACCACCAGCGCCCGTGGGCCAGCCGCTGCCGTGTGCAACTGGGCAAACCCCAAGGCAATAGCTGCGGCGAGCGCCGTAGGTGCCGGTTCGGCCAGCGGTGCGGTCGGCGTCATGACAAGGGTTGCCAGCGCGGCACGCACCGTCGCCAGGTCAGTGGTCAGCGGTTGACTGACGCGAGCCGCTTGGTCAAAGGTCACGAGCGTCACCGTGGTGCTTAGGGGTGCCAACGCCAGCAGCGCCTCGGCGCGACCAACCGCATCGCGCAAACGAGTGCTGTGGGGCGTCCCCGACTGTCCCATCGGCGCTGAAACTTCAAGCACCAGGGCGAGCGTGGGCGGAGCCGCAGTCGGCGTCACCGGGTCGAGGAACCGCGCCGGGGCGTGATCAAGCGTCACCACTGGGGCGGGCGCTTGTTCGGGACACGTCAGGGTGACGTGCAGTTCTGCGGAATCAGGTACGACCGCCAGGGCCGCAAACAAACCGCCTTGCGCTGCCGCCACGACGGGCAGCGTACTCAACAGCACCAGGGCGAGCCATGCGAGCAGGCGCAGCGTCCTCATGCCAACCTCCTCAGCGCAACGGGTCTACCCCATGTACCGCCGGAGGCTCAGAGACGATACGACTTGGCGTTGGGCAGGTTAACGGACTAGCGCCATTTCGTGCTTGAAACGTTGCCGCGCACGTAGTACAATGCGCCGCAAGCAACGCCGCTCGCCCGTCTGTAGCGGGCTCACGCACCCTCCGCACCACGTTGGTAGCGTGCAGGCGCGACAGAGAAGTGACACCTGATGGCAATCCATTGCCAGAACACTTCAGATCGCATAATGATGTAACAAACAGCAGAGCCCTCGGCACCCTGTGTGCTTAGGGCTCTGCTGTTCTGTTTGACCGTCGCAGGTGCCGTTGGGCACCCCCGTAGAGGGATGGAGGATCACGATGGAACTAACCGTCAAGAGCCGGAACGGCAAGATCACCGAACACCAGCGCCACCACATCGAAGAGAAGCTGAATAAGCTCGCCCGCTATATGGACGGGATCACCAGCGCCACCGTCGAGCTCCATACCGAGCAACAGCGCAATGCCGGTGAAGTTAATCGGGTGCAAGTTACGCTGGTCGGCGCGCACGGTGTCATCCTGCGGGCCGAAGAGCAGTCATCCGACCTTTACGGTGCCGTGGACGAAGTGCAACAGGTGCTGCAGCGCCAAATCAAGCGGTACAAGGAGAAGTTCTGGCGCCGTGAGCGCTCGCGCCGCCAGAGTGAGTTCGTGGCGGAGCCGACCGTCGTAGTGGCCGAACCCGCGCCGGAGGCGGAGGAGGTCATACCCCAGGTCATCCGCACCAAGCAGTTCACCCTGCGCCCGATGTCTGCCGAAGACGCCATCGAGCAGATGGAGTTGCTCGGTCATAACTTCTTCGTCTTCCAGGAAGTCACGACCCAGCGCATGAGCGTGCTCTACCGCCGCCGCGATGGCGACTACGGCATGATCGTCCCCGAATCGGCGTAGCGCATTCCGACTGTTCATTGCAGAGGCGAGGGTGGCCGCAACCCTCGCCTCTGTGTGTGTCCGGCACCCCTACGCTGCCACCAACGCCCGCACTTGCGCCTCAATGTCGGCAGCCGTCACCAGCGCTTCGCCCACCAGCACAGCATCGGCCCCGTAGGCGCGCACCATCGCCACATCAGCAGGCGTGAAAATGCCACTTTCGCTGACTAGCACCGGGCGCGACGGGCCAACCGGCAACTGTCGCGCCAAGCGTTCCGTCGTCGCCAGGCTAAGCTGGAAGCTGTGCAAGTCGCGATTGTTCACGCCAACAAGCGGCGCACCAACCGCCAAAGCTCGCGCCAGTTCCGCCTCGTTATGCACCTCAACCAACGCCTCCATGCCCAAATGGTAGGTCAGCGCCAGCAAATCAGCCAGAACAGCATCGTCAAGCGCCGCGACGATGAGCAACAGCGCATCAGCACCGTAGGCGCGAGCCTCATACACTTGGTACGGGTCAATGATAAAGTCTTTGCGTAGCACCGGCGGAGTCGCAGGCAATTGGCGAATCGCGGCCAGATAGCTCAGGCTCCCTTGAAAAAAATGTTCATCCGTGAGCACGGAAAGCGCGGCGGCTCCCGCGCTGCTATAGGTCGCAGCGAGCGCCATGTGGTCGAACGATTTACTAAGCAGCCCGCGACTAGGCGAAGCCTTTTTTATTTCAGCAATTAAAGCCGTCGCGGGCGGGCGGCGCAAGGCGGCCGTCAGACTACGCGGGGCTGGGGCCACCGTCACTTGTTCCAGCAGGCTCGGCAGAGGGACCAGGCTCCGTTGGCGGGTCACCTCCTCACGTTTATGGGCCAGAATCCGCGTCAAAAAGGTCGCTTCAGCCATGACGCACGTTTCCTTCGGCGGCTACGCCGCATTACTGACGGCCACCAAGCGAATCAGGCGCTCAAGGGCGTGGCCGTCGTCAATACTGGTGCGGGCCAAACCCAATCCGGCGGACAGATCGGCGGCGCGGTCGCCCGCGACAAGAGCCGCCGCCGCGTTGAGCAGCACCACCTCGCGACGGGGGCCACGGTCGCTGCCGTCGAGAACACCGCGCACAATGACGACATTGGTGGCGACATCGCCGCCGCGTAGCGCCGTTTGCGGGGCCGGTTGGAGGCCCAACTCCGCAGCGGAGCAAGTCTGGCGGGTTGGCGCTTGGCCAGCGCGGACATCGAAAATCAGATTAGGGCCGCTCAGCGTCAACTCATCAACGCCGCCGTCACCGTGGACAACCAAGGCGTGAACCAGCCCCAACCGACTGAGGGCGTGGGCCAGCTTTTCGGCGAGAGGTTCTGACGCCACGCCGAGGACTTGGTGGCGGGCGTGGGCGGGGTTGGTCAGAGGGCCAAGGATATTGAAGACGGTGCGAATGCCAATCTCGCGGCGTACCGGCCCGGCAAAGCGCATCGCGGGGTGAAACTTCGGGGCGTACATAAAGCCAATCCCGGCCTCGCGCAGGCAACGGGCGACGCCCTCAGCGTCGAGTTCAATCTTGACGCCAAGACCCTCCAAAACATCGGCGCTCCCGCAGAGGCTTGACATCGCCCGGTTGCCGTGCTTGGCGACGGTCAGGCCGGCCCCGGCGGCGACAAAGGCGGCGGCGGTACTGATATTGAAAGTGTGGGCACCATCGCCGCCGGTGCCACAGGTATCGGCCACGGGGCCATCCACATAGACTGGCGTGGCCTTTTGGCGCATCACCTCGGCCATACCGGCGATTTCGGCGTCGCTCTCGCCCTTCAGATGCAGCGCAGTGAGGAAAGCCCCAACCTGGGCGGGTGTCGCCTCGCCCGTCATGATCGACTCCATCACAGCGGACGCCTCGGCCTGACTCAAACTTCTCCCGGCCACAACAGCACTAATCGCATCACGAATGTTCAAGGGTGGCTCCGTACTGCCAAACGGGTGCGGTTCGCCCCGCAACGGAGGGCGGCAGCGCCCATTGTATGCGGGCGGGGCGGTGTGGTCAATGCGCGGGGAAGAGTGGGAGGGCGTAGGAGCGAAACGCTTGACGTGTTGGCGGCGCTGCTTCGCCCCTACGGGCGGTGCATCCGTCACAGCGCGCCGCCGAAACGTCACATGTGCGCCGCCAAAACGTTTCAACGGGCCGCCGAAACGTCATATCGGGCCGCCGAAACGTTCTAACGGAACCCCAAAACGTTCTAACGGAACCCCAAAACGTTCTAACGGAACCCCAAAACGTTCTAACGGAACCCCAAAACGTTCTA
>CAIRDL010001142.1 GCA_903877345.1 uncultured Oscillochloris sp.
AACTGATGTTTGTGCGCGGGCGCTACGGCCACGGCGGGCGCGTCGGGTACGAGCAAGAGTGGCGCGCTGACCCCGTCCTTTCCGGTGGGGGTGAACTGATTGACCAAGGCGTTCACCTGATTGACTTGGCGCGCTGGTTCCTCGGCGACTTCACCCGCGTTACCGGCAGCGCCCACACCTACTTTTGGCCGATGCCGGTGGACGACAATGCCTTTCTGCTGCTCGAAACGCCCCAGGGCCAAACGGCCATGCTCCACGTCAGTTGTACCGAGTGGAAAAATCTCTTCTCGCTCGAAATCTACGGGCACGACGCCAAGCTGCACATTGAGGGTCTCGGCGGAAGCTATGGCCTTGAGCGACTGGCGTACTACAAGATGCTGCCACAGATGGGGCCACCCGAAACGACGATTTGGGAATACCCGATGGGCGATAATTCCTGGCAGTTGGAGTTTGCGGAGTTCTTGGAGGATCTTCGGTTGGGGCGAACGCCTGCGGCTGGTCTGGCTGATGCTCAGGCAGCGCTCCACATCGTCGCACAGATCTACAAAGGTTCAGGTTATGATCATCACGCGTAGTCCTTTGCGGATCACCTTGGGCGGCGGCGGTACTGATCTGCCCTCCTACTACCGCGAGTACGGCGGCTTCCTGATCGCGGCGGCGATTGACCGCTATGTGTATGTGACGGTGCTGCGCCCGTTTACCCCAGGCATCTTCCTGAAATATTCCAAATTGGAGCATGTCGAGCAGGTGGATGCGGTGCAACACCCGATCATCCGCGAGGCCATTCGTATGCTCGCTTTCAAGACCCCGCAGCTTGAGCTTACGACGCTGGCGGACATCCCCGCCGGGACGGGGCTAGGCTCGTCGGGCAGCTTTACCACGGCGTTGCTCAAGGCGCTCTACGCACACCGGCGGCGCTTGCTGCATCCTGGCGAATTGGCTGAGTTGGCCTGCGACATCGAGATCAATCGGTTGAAGGAGCCGATTGGCAAGCAGGATCAGTACATCGCCGCGTACGGCGGCATCACCTGTTTCCGCTTCCACACCAATGACAGCGTTGAAGCAACCCCACTCAAACTGGATATGGATACGCTCTTCGATCTGGAAGACAACTTGCTGCTCTTCTTCACTGGCTTTTCGCGTAGTGCGGGGAGCATTCTCAAAGATCAGCAGAGCCGCACCGAACAGGCGGATCGGGAGATGATCCAGAACTTGCACTACGTCAAGGAGTTGGGGCTTCTCAGTCAGCGCGCCCTGGAAGCGGGCGACCCGCGCCGTTTCGGTGAGCTGATGCACGAGCATTGGGAACACAAGAAACGCCGTTCGGGCGGCATGAGCAACCCGCAAATTGACGAGTGGTACGAGCTTGGTCTGGCGAATGGGGCGGTTGGCGGCAAGTTGGTGGGCGCGGGCGGCGGCGGCTTTCTGCTCTTCTACGCCGAGGATCGCAAGCGCTTGCGCCAAGCAATGGCCCACGCCGGGTTGGAAGAGGTGCGCTTCCGCTTCGACTTTGAAGGCACGAAGGTGCTGATCTGATGCACCTCCCGGTAGCCATTTTAGCGGGCGGGTTGGCGACCCGGCTGCGCCCCATCAGCGAGCGGATTCCGAAGGTGTTGGTTGAGGTTGCGGGGCGACCGTTCGCCGAACACCAGCTTGAACTGTTGCACGAACACGGTTTGCGCCGGGCAGTCTTCTGTGTCGGCCATTTGGGGGAGCAGGTCGAGGCGGCGCTGGGTGATGGAGCGCGTTTCGGCTTCGCGTTAGGTTACAGCTTTGATGGCCCGACGCTGTTAGGCACCGGCGGTGCCTTGCGTCGAGCGCTGCCTTTGCTTGGCGAGGCGTTTCTCGTGCTCTACGGTGATGCGTATCTGCAATGCGATTATCAGGCGGTGGCCCAAGCTTTTCTACAGAGCGGCAAACTGGGGCTGATGACCGTCTTCCGCAATGACGATCAGTGGGATCGCAGCAATGTGATCTTTGCGGACGGCCAGATCCAGCGCTATGACAAGCAACAGCGCATCCCAGCGATGCGCCATATTGACTATGGCCTCGGCGCACTGCGGGCCGAGGTTTTTGGCCGTTATCCCGCCGACCAACCGCTTGACCTCGCCACGATTTATCAAGATCTGCTTGCCGAAGAGCAACTGGCGGGTTTTGAGGTCAGCCAGCGCTTCTATGAGATTGGCTCGCATGCCGGTCTGGAAGCGACCCAGCGCTATTTTGCCCAACGCAAAGGTTTCGGGTGCTAGGTTTCAGGTTTCAGATTGCAGATTTTAGATTGCAGATTTACCGCAACAGGACGTGCTGTAGAAACGGCCATTTCAGCTTGACAGTTGAACTCTCCAACCACATGCTCCTTGCGGCTTTGCGGCTTTGCGGCTTTGCGTCAGATCGCTGAACT
>CAIRDL010001143.1 GCA_903877345.1 uncultured Oscillochloris sp.
CACCTGACACCTGACACCTGACACCTGACACCTGACACCTGACACCTGACACCTGACACCTGACACCTGACACCTGGCACCTGACACCTGACACCTGGCACCTGGCACCTGACACCTGACACCTGACACCTGACTTCGCCCTCAGATGAGCGGATCATCCTCGCGGGGCGGCGCGGGCGGCTTTTCGGCGAGGCGCTGGCGGTACTTCGTCCACAACTCCTGCTCGTGCGTGGCGGCAGCGCGGCGCCCAACCTCAAAGGCCGCCTTGAGCCGTGCGCCAAGCGAGACGCTGGTCTGCTCCACACGAGCGGCAAGGCCGAGGCGAAACTCCTCGCTGGTGCGCTGGTTGAGCACGTAGGTCGTGGCTGCCCCAAAAGCCGAGCCGAGCAAAAAGCCGACGACGAAGCGGCCCGAGCGCTGTTGGGCGCGGCGCTGATTCTCGCTCCGCAGCGTCTTGATAAGCTGGAGCGTGGCTTCCCGTTCAGCGCTCAAGGTATCAAGCGCGTTGGTGCGCTCGGCCCGGATCGCCGCGCTGAAACGGAGGGCAGCCTCAGTGAGGGCGTCGGTCTCGACGGTCATAGCATGCTTGCCTTCAACAAGGTTTCAGATGGGCTGGGGTTGCTCTCGTGATGCGTGATCCGTGATTCGTGATTCGTACCCGATCACCGATCACGCATCACGCATCACGCATCACGGATCACGCATCACGCATCACGCATCACGGGTCACGCATCACGCATCACGCATCACGGGTCACGCATCACGCATCACGGGTCACGCATCACGCATCACGCATCACGCATCACGCATCACGCATTACGCATCACGGGTCACGCATTACGCCCGCGCTTTCACTTCCTGCACCATCCGCTCGATCACGCTGGCAACGGGCAACGGGCCAAGATCCTCGCCGGAGCGCAGGCGCACCGCGACCGCTCCCGCCTCCTGCTCTTTGTTGCCGATTATAAGCATGTAGGGGATCTTCTGCAACTGAGCGCGGCGAATCTTGCCTTGCATACGGTCGCGGCTCGTGTCAAGCTCAACCCGCAGGCCCGCCGCCGCCAGTTGCTCGCGCAGCCCTTCAGCATACGCCACCTGCTTGTCGGTAATCGGGATGAGCATCGCCTGAACGGGGGCCAACCAGGTCGGAAAAGCTCCCGCAAAATGTTCGATCAGCACGCCCAGGAAGCGCTCGGTGGTGCCGGTGACAGCGCGATGGAGCACCACCGGCGTGTGGGGTTGGTTGTCTTCGCCGATGTATTCCAGACCAAGCCGCCGGGGCTGGATGAAGTCCACTTGGATCGTACTGAGCTGCCACTCGCGCCCAAGGACATCGCGGGCGATAAAATCGGCCTTGGGGCCATAGATCGCCGCCTCGCCGGGTGCCTCCTGATAGGTGACCCCGTAATGGTTGAGCGCGGCACGCAGCGCATCCTCCGCCAACGTCCACGCCTCATCGTCGGCAATGTACTTGCCCGCCGTCCCGCGCAGCGACAGGTCAACCCGGTAGTCACTAAACTTGTAGGTGCCCAACACTTCACGAATCAGGTTGAAGGCGAGCCCAAACTCCTGCTCAATCTGGTCAGGCCGACAGAAGATGTGGCAGTCGTCTTGGGTCAAGGCGCGCACCCGCGTCAGCCCGTGAAGCGCCCCACTGTCTTCGTAGCGATAAAGTGTGGCGAATTCGGCGAAACGCAGCGGCAGGTCGCGGTAGGAATGAATGCCCATCTCTTTGTAGAGCGTCATATGGCTGGGGCAGTTCATCGGCTTGAGGCGGAAGACCAAGTCCTCGCTCTCGACCATCGGCGGGAACATACTGTCGCGGTAGGCATCGTAGTGGCCGGACTTCTTGTACAGGCTTTCCTTCACCACATTGCCCGTCCAGACGTGCTGGTAGCCGTAGCGCGTCTGCACCTCGCGGACGTAGCTCTCCATCTGGTAGCGCAGCATTTCGCCTTTGGGCGTGAAAAGCGGCAGGCCAGGGCCGACATCGTCGGAGAAATAGAAGAGACCCAGTTCCTTGCCGAGGCGGCGATGGTCGCGCCGCCGCGCCTCTTCAAGTTGGAAAAGGTACTGGTCAAGCTCCGTCTTGCTGTTCCAGCCCGTACCGTAGATGCGCTGAAGCTGCGGGTTATGCTCGTCACCGCGCCAGTAAGCCCCGGCGATGCTCATCAGCTTAAAAGCGTCAGGCGGAATCTCGCCCGTGTGGGCGAGGTGCGGCCCTCGGCAAAGATCCTCAAAGGTGTCTTGGCGGTAGGTCGAAATAACCGTATCGCCCCGTGCCGTCTCGCCGTACTCGTCCAAACCTTTTGCCAGCCCGTCAATCAGTTCGAGTTTATAGGGCTGTTCTTGAAAGAGCGTGCGGGCCTCGGCGGCGCTCACTTCGCGGTAGACAAAGGGGTGGTTGCCCGCGAGAATGGCGCGCATCCGCTGCTCAATCACGCTCAGGTCGTCAGGCGTGAGCGGGCGGGGCAGATCGAAATCATAGTAGAAGCCGTGCTCAATCGGCGGGCCAATGGCGACCTTGCCCTCGGGAAAAAGCGTCAGCACCGCTTGGGCCATCACATGGGCCAGCGAGTGCCGGAGCCGGTAGTAGGGGTCGCGGTTCGGATCGGCGGGCATAAACAAACTCCTCGCGGTCAGCTCGTCACCAGCACGAGTTGCCCTTCTTCAATGCGTAGATCGTCAATCCGCCGCCCCTGGGCCGCCAATTCGGCGTTGAAGCGGTCGGTAAGTGTTTTCGTCAGCGTATCGGCGGGAACAAGGAAAGCGAGCGGGCCGTCAATGCTGGCGCTCGTGACCACGAGCCGCCCATCTTGGGCCGCAAGGCTAAGCGTAGCGGTGCCAGTCAAACCAGAGGCCGCGACGGTCGCCACGGCGCTGCCCTTGGTGAAGCGGAGCGTCGCCCGTTCAAGCGGGGCGATGGCCGTGGGATGGGCCGCGATCAGCGCATTCAGTTGATCCGCCTTAACCACCACCTCACCGATGGGCAGGGCGGCAATGGCCGAAGGCAGTAGCGCGGCGGCCTGATCGAGCGCCGCGTTCTGGGCACTGCTAATTGCACCGGGGGTCGCCTGTGAACCAGACGCCAACGCGGAAACGGAGGTTTTCGCAGGCCCAACGAGTTGCTCGGCGATGGCGTTACTTAGCATTGGCTTGAGGACGAAGATGTAGCCCAAGGCAAGGAGGCCAATGACGAAGAGCAGCGCAAACAGACCGCCGAGGCAGCCGCGCCGTTGGCGCCGAGTGGGTGATTGGGTAGCTTGGCGTCCCATCGTAGGCTCCCTCCAAAAGAAAAACCCTCGCCCATCACGGAACGAAGGTACACTTCGTAGCCAAAGCATTGTCTGCCGCCTTGATGGTACACGGTGCGCTATGCGGCGTCAAGTGCTTTTGCGGCCCGCCGCTCACGCGGGGGGCCACAGCGCATAACGGTTACGCCCACTCGCCTTGGCCTGATACAGCGCATTGTCGGCATGGGTGATGAGCAACTCCGCCGTATCGTGCTGCGGGTCAAGCTCGGCAACCCCAATGCTAATCGTCACCGTAAATGTGATTGTGCCAGAGATCGTGAGCGGCGTGTCTGCAATCTGGCGGCACAACCGCTCCGCCAATTCAACCGCCGAGGTAGCCCCGGTCATGGGCAAAATGCCGAGGAACTCCTCACCGCCGTAGCGCCCCAAGTAGTCGGTGCCCCGAATCGAGCGTTGGAGCAGACTGGCACAGAGTTGCAGCACCTGATCGCCCACCTGATGCCCGTAACGATCATTGATCTGCTTAAAATGGTCAATATCAAGCAGCAACAGGGCAACTGACGAGTGGTAGCGCTTGGAGCGTTCCACCTCTTCGCTCAGGCGCTGCATAATACTGCGGCGGTTCAAGAGTTGCGTCAGTTCATCAACGTGGGCAATCTGCTCAAGACGGGCCAGGGCATCCTCCAACAGATGCTGCTTCTTCTCCAGTTCATAGCGGGTCTTCTGCAAATGGCGTGTCTTGGTCATCAGATCACTCGTGAGTTGCCGATACTGCTCCGCCGAGGCTTGGTCAAGCGGCGCGATTGGCTCAGCCAGCATGATCAACTGCTCAGCGGGCGCGGCAAGGAAATGACAATGATACGAACTCGGGAGGCCCGTCGGCCCATTGGTGAAATGTAAAATGGTCGGGCCGGCGGTCTGTTCGGCAAGCGCCTGCGTAAGCAATTCCAGACAGCGCGGGTGGCTCTGGGCTTCAAGCAACTGGAAGAGCGTCGTGGTGCCAGGCACCCGCTCGATCCAGTGTACAAGACTGCGGTTCCACTCGATCAACTGACCGGACGCATCAAGCAAGGCGATCAGGCTGTGCGTATGCTCCAAGAGCAGCCGACTACCAGCGGTGAGCAGACGATCAACAGACAGGCCCATGCAGTCACCACCACAAGCTAGTCAGCTACCGGCGATTCTCAGGTTCGACGCCCAGGGAGACATGCGCCTCAAGGTATGCAATCCCATCGTAGGGGTTGGCAGCCAAATGGTCAGCACCCACATCCTGCCAGAGGGTCGCGGTTTGGCTATACGCCTGCCCGCCGACCAAAACCTTAGGTTGCGACGGGAGGTTGGCGGCACGCACTTGGGCGATCAGACTGCTCACCGCCCGCAGGCTGGTGACAAGCGTGGTCGAAACGCAGACAAAACGGGCCTCAATACTCTGGATCAGGTCGATAACGGTCAGGGCAGGCGTATTGGCCCCGGTGTAGTAGACATCCCACCCATTCATCTCGAAAATGTCAGCGACGAGGCGTGGCCCAATTTCGTGGTACTCACCGGGCGAGGCGGTAACGACGATCGGCCCCTTCGGGCGCGGCAATTCAAGAATCAGTGGATAATAGACCGACATCACCCGTTGGGTAATCGCCGTCGCCAGATGTTCTTGCCCGACACTGATCCGGCCCTGCGCCCACAAATCACCAATCGCGTACATCGTCGGCTGGATGACATGCTCCCACCAAAGCTCGATCTGCGCGGGGGTCTTAATATGATCGCCAGTAATGCGAACCGCCGCCCGGGCATCGGGCTTGAGCAGGGCTGCGAGGTACTGATGGGCATAGGTTTGCATGGATGGGGCGGTCGTCTCTGGCGGGGGGGTATGGGCGTGATCAACCAGCCAACTGATGAAGCGTATGCGTTCGACCTCGTTGCGGATGTGAACCTCGGGGGATCGTAGATCATAGGGCGGGCCGGCGTTCGTGATTGGATCACAGACGAGATCTGGGCGCTCAGATGGTGAAGTGCTCATAGAATGCTTGCCTTCTAGGTGCGGAAACCCAGAGACGGTTGCTCTGGGTTACTGATGGCGCGATCATCCCCGAATCAGAACCTAGCTTGTGCGCGCACGCGGCGCTCCAGTGGTCGGTTGCTCTCGACGGCGTTGTGTACTCAGTATAGGTCAAAATTGCCCTTGCTTACACAAGGGAAGGGGACGAATCTTGGGCAGGTTAGACAAGATTCAGCATTGCTCACAATGCGTTTCAGGCTTAGGATAGGTGATAACTCTTTGTCCTTGTCCAGCGTGCGGTTTGTTTGCCTTCTGGAGGAATACTATGGCTAACCAAAGTGGGGCAGCGTCGGCTGAGGTGGCAACCCTACAGGCGCAGGTGGCGCACCTAGAAGCCCAACTCGCCACGCTCGAAGATGTGCTCACCTACCAGACGCTGTGGCTCTGCCGCTTTCACCCCGATGGGACGCTTATCTACATCAATCAAGGCTACGCTCGCGACCTTCTGACCAACGCCGAACAACTAGTTGGCAGTTCCCTCTTCGCGTTACTGCCGCCTGCGGAGCGCCCCGGGGTCATCGCACAGCTCGCAACCCTGGGGCCAACCTGCCCAGTGGTGAGCTACGAACAGCGTGTGCCACTGCCCGATGGTCAGATCCGCTGGGAACAGTGGACGGCCCACGCGCTGCTTACGGCTGACAGGCAGGTGGCCGAAATCCAGGCTATCGGGCAGGACAGCACCGAACGTAAATTGGCCCAAAAGCAGTTGATGGCTCAACGCGATTTGTCCCAGGCTTTGGCTGCCACTTCCTCGCTCGAGGTAGCCCTGCCCGTCTGCCTTGACATTGCGCTCCGCGTGGCCCAACTTGATTGCGGTGGCTTTTATCTGGTTGATCCGACCACCGGCGACCTGAAACTGGTCTTCGCCCGCAACCTCTCCGACGCTTTTCTCGCTAAAACCAGCCACTGGCCGGCAGACTCGGATCGTACCCGCTTGGTACTGCGGGGCCAGCCCGCCTACACGCCGTATGACAGTGTGGATGAACTGCTTATCGAGACCCGGGAGGCACTCCGCGCCGTTGTCATGCTCCCCCTAAGTCACCAAGGCCGCGTGATTGGCTGCCTCAACCTTGGCTCGCATGTGCGTAATGAGGTGCCGCCCGAGTCGCGGAATGCGCTGGAGGCTATCGCCACGCAAGTCAGTCAGGCGATTGTCCGCATTCAGACCGAAGCCGCCCTCCGCTCCAGTCAGCAAGTCTGGCAGTCACTCTTTGACTCACTCCAAGATTTTCTCTTCGTCTTGGCCCAAGATGGCACCATTTTGCGCGTCAACCAAATGGTGCTCCAGCGTCTGGGCTACCGCGAGGAGGAGTTGCTGGGCCAGCCGGTGCTGATGGTACACCCGCCGGAATTTCACGCCGACGCCGCCCTGATCGTCTCCGAGATGTTGGCGGGGCGGCGCTCAGTCTGTCCGCTCGCTTTGCTCACCCGCAACGGCAAGCACATTCCCGTCGAGACCAAAGTGACGCTGGGACGCTGGGGCAACCAAGACGCCTTGTTTGGGGTTAGCCGCGACGTTAGCGCCCACCGCCGGATCGAATTAGCCCTGCAGGAGAGTGAGACGCGCCTGCGGACGTTGATCCACCACGTGCCCAACGGGGCGGTCTTTTTCTTTGACCTTGACCTACGCTACGTGCTAGCTGACGGCGAGGAGCTTGCCAAGCTTGGACTCAGTGCAGCCACCGTTGAGGGTCGCACCCTGCACGAGGTCTTTTTAACGGGAAATGTGGCCCAAATTGAACTGATCCATCGGGTCACGCTTGCGGGCCGCTCACCCGCTGCGGCAGAACTTTTGATTGGCGACCACTGGTACCACCTGTATGGGGTGCCCATTCGTGACCAAGCCGAAGTGACGGTCGCCGGCCTCATCTTTCTGCATAACCTCACCGAGCAGAAGCAGGCGCAGGCGTTGCTTAGCGCCCAAGCCCAGCGTGAACTCGCCGATAAACCCTAACCGCACGCGGACGAAGCCGCAGCAAACACCGCCGCCAACGCAGCGCTATCAAGGGTAAAAGCGCGCCCAAAGCCACGGATAAAGCGCGCCGTTTCGGGCATCAAGCGAAAGAGCGTAAAGTCGGCAAAGTCGAAGAGGTACGCTTGGTCGGGCAAACGCTCGATGTAGGCGGCCTTCGCGGCAGCATAGCTCGAGTCGTCGCGATGGATCGCCTGCGCCTGACCTTGTAGGGTAACGCGGGCCAAGCGTTGGGGGTCAACCGCTCCAACATCCGGCTGCATGATCAACAGCGAGGCCCGTGGGTCAAATTGGAGTTGGCGCGTGTGGGCCGCGAGCCTGCTCACGTGAATGAGCGGTGCGGGCGCAGCCTCAGACGTCCGTTCGAGGGCGTACAAAACCATTGAGACCGCAGGCGTCCCGTTTGCTACTGTTCCAAGCGCAGCCTGACGCAGCCCCGTCATGATTTCGCGCAGGACACCACAATCCTCCATGTGCATCTGGTACCTCATTAGACAAAGTGAGAAGCTGAAGTATAACGGTCGTGCGTGCGTTTCGTCCAACGACCCGCAGCGCTTGCGGCGGTTCTGCCATCGCGCTACTATAAGCGGCATAGTGTTACCCTTGCGCTACGAGGCATTTTATGACTATCGAAAACCTCCAGAGAGATCGCAACGAAGCCGCTTTGGCTGATTTCACCCGCGCTATCGAGCTTGACCCTGACTATGTGTGGGCGCTCTATCAACGCGGCCAGATCTTACGCGACCAGGGCCGCCGCGAAGAGGCGCTGGCTGATTTCCAACATGCCGCCGAGGTTGAGCCTGACGACTCGGCGGTGCAAGCCGAATTGGGCGAGACGCTGCGCCTCTTGCGCCGCTACACTGAGTCCGTCGCTGCCTTCACCTTGGCGATTGACCTTGACCCCGAGTACGCCTGGGCGCTCGGCAGTCGCGGCCAGACCTATCGCGCCCTGCGGAACTACCCCGAGGCGTTGGCCGACTTCGCGCGAGCGCTCGCGCTCAAGCCTGACATGGCTTGGGTGGCCGCCGAACGGGCCGAAACGCTCAAGGCGCTGGGCCGCTACGATGAGGCGATCATTGGCTTTACCCACGCCATCGAGCTTGATCCGGTCTACGTCTGGGCTATCGGCCACCGCGCCATTTGCTATCGCGAACAGAACCGCTATGCCGAGGCTGTCGCCGATCTCGACCGAGCCATTGACCTTGCGCCCCCGCAGGCGTGGCTCTTCGCCGAACGAGGCGAGTCGCGCCGCCTGCTCGAACAGCTTGACGAGGCGCTCGATGATCTGAACCACGCCCTTGAGCTTGACCCCGAGTATGCCTGGGCGCTCGGCAGTCGTGGCGCGGCCTATCGTTCGATGGGTCAACTCGATGAAGCCCTCGCCGATTTTGTGCGGGCACTCGAAATTGACCCCGAATATGTCTGGGTAATCATGCAGCGCGGGACGCTCCACCGGAGTGCCGGTCGCCAAGACGAAGCCTTGGCCGACTTTAGCCGCGCCATCGAGCTTGACCCGCGTCACAGTGGGGCGTACGCCGAACGCGGCGAGATCTACCGGCTCCGCCGTGAGTATGAGCAGGCGCTCACCGACTTCACCCAGGCCGTTGCATTGCGCCCCGATTACGCTTGGGCGCTCGGTAGTCGCGGCCAGACCTATCGCGCCCTCGGACGCTACGAGGAAGCGATTGCCGACCTGAGCCACGCCCTCGAGTTGCGCCCCGAAGCCGGGTGGGCCGTGGCCGAACGGGGCGAGTGCTACCGGCAACTCAAGCAATTCGATGAGGCCATCGCCGACTTCACGCATGCCCTCGAGCTCAACCCCAAAGACTCGTGGACGCTCAGCCGACGTGGGGCAGCGTATCAGTCTATGAAGATCTTTGAGGAAGCGTTCATTGACTTGTCCCGCGCCATTGAACTTGACCCTGAGAATGCCTGGGCTTGGGCGCAGCGCGGGTCATTGTTTCGCCAGATGTAGCCGGTTTGGCGCGTGACCAAACCGCCATAGGTTTAGCTTGGGCGCAAAATGGCCTCTAGCTCGCCCAACATCAGGTCATCGCTCGTAGGGAAGCGGAAAATTAAAACGTCCCAGGCACCGCTTGATCCGTAAGGCGTGATCCGTGACTGGGCCGTACCCTGAACGATCACGGGTCACAATAGTTAAAAAGATCCGCTTCCCTTAACCGATGTATGGTATGCCGCTGCTGAAAATATGCGCTGTATCAAACAAACGGTTGAGAAGGACGTTGTAACACCGCTGAAGCGTCATCGCAAGATTGCGCTCAGGGCAACCGATACACCGCAGGGTCACTATGTGCACCTGCGTACATTGGATCTGAACCCTCACACGGTTCGCGAGATGTACCTCAAAGGGGTGGCATTTCCCCTCCTGTTGGTGAAGCACATCTTCGTAAACGAGGATGGCAGCAACGGTCTGACCTTTCGGGAGTGTCCAGAGTGGTTTCGCATTTTCCCAGGCCGGTTTAGTCGGTTAGCCTCATGGTCTGAAGAGGGGTTGGCTTACCGTGGCTGTCAGGCCAGCGCCCTGGTCAATAAATCGGCTTACACGGCTTAAGGTAAAGCAATTAGAACTGCGTTCGATACCGGGTAAAGG
>CAIRDL010001144.1 GCA_903877345.1 uncultured Oscillochloris sp.
ATAATCGGCTCACGACGGCGTGCCGGGAGGGCTTCACCCTGGTCTACGATGAGTTCACGCGGTCACGCCCGGAGGCGAACAACGTGCTGCTCGCGGCGCTGGAGGAGCGCGTGCTGGTGTTGCCGACCTCGACCGGGCAGAGTTCGTATGTGAAGGTTAGCCCTGAGTTTCGGGCGATTTTTACTAGCAACCCGCAGGAATACGCCGGGGTTCATGAGTCACCGGATGCGCTGAGCGACCGCTTGGTGACGATTGACCTCGATTACTACGACCGCAATACCGAGGTGGCGATCACGGTTTCTAATTCGCAGTTGCCCCCTGCTGAGGCGGCGCGGGTGGTGGACATCGTGCGCGAGTTCCGGGCTTCGGGCGAGTATGACCAGGCTCCGACACTGCGCGCCTGCATCATGATCGGGCGGGTGGCGGCGCTCCAGGGCTTGCTGCCGTCGCAAGGCGGGCAGCGCTTCATCCAGATCTGCCTCGACATTCTCGAGTCGAAGTCGGCTTTCAGCGCGAAGAACCGTGACCGGCGCGCCGAGCAGCGCAAGATGCTGCTGCAACTGATCGAGCATCACACCCGCAGCAGCGAAGACGAGAGCGAGCGCTGAAAGGAGCTATTCTTATGAAGATGAAACGGCCACGCGGCATGCGTGAATTGGCGACCATTCAGGGCATGAGCGGGCGCACGGTGCCAAGTAGCCGTGAGCAGATTGTGGCCGAGCAGTCGCGCCTTGAGCACGAGCGCGCCCGCCTCGAGCGCGAACTTAAGATGTGGCAGGATAATGAGCGGCGCACGGGAGATCGCTTGGCCGGCGTGCATGAGCGACTGGCGTTGCTGACGAGTGCTTGTGAGCAACTTGAGGGCGGGAGTGAGCCGCCTAATCGAGGGTACCGACCAGGACGACCGAATCGGCCGACGTATGAGGCAGAGCCGACCGAGCCGACCACGACTTGGCACGAGGTTGTGCTTGAGTATTAGACAAGGTTTCAGGTTTCAGGTTTCAGGTTTCAGGTTTCAGGTTTCAGGGGTCAGGGGTCAGGGGTCAGGTCGAGCGCAGCAGAACGCTTTGCATGAGCTAGAACTGTAAAGTAGCTACGAACCTTGTCTTAGAGGGTAGAGGCGGCGAAACGTACTAGATTGCGTCTCGCCTGCGGGGGCAGCGGCCCTCGCCAACGGTTTACTTGAATGAAGAGGAGCATGGTAATGGCAGAGAAGAAGCGACGTGCGGATCAGCCGAGTGTCAACCTGGATCTCGGTTTCGGTGGCCTGTTCAAGAATCTTGGCGACCTGATTGATCTGGTCTCGAAGATGTCGGAGAATGCCGAGACCGAGGGCGGCGAGGGCGGCGAGGGCGGCGGGGTTAAGCGGAGTGGCGAGTTTGAGGTGAAGGGGCTGGGCGAAAAGGGCCGGGGCGTCTACGGGTTCAGCATTCGCACCGCCTCCGGTGGCGGGTCGCCCAAGGTTGAGCATTTCGGCAATATCCGCTCGACCGAGAGCGGCCCCGTGGTGGCCGATGTGCGCGAGCCGTTGGTGGACAGCTTCGACGAGAGCGATGAGTTGGTGATTGTCGCTGAGTTGCCGGGAGTGAGCGAGGCGCAGGTGCAGGTTGAGTTGCGCGATGACATCCTGAGCCTGACGACCAACGGCGACCGGCGCTACGCGAAGGAAATCCTGCTGGGTGCGGCGGTTGACCCGGCCTCGTTGCGCCAAACCTATACTAACGGTATCCTTGAGCTGCGCCTGAAGAAAGCGTAGGGGGCTGAGATGACGCGCCAGGTCAAGCATATCCAACTGCACCGGATCGGCCCGACCGAACTGCGCGTCGTCTCTGATGTGGACGAAGGCGTGCTGGCGATTGTCCAACAGGAAGAGGCGGTGCTCCGCGCTTATAGCGCACGTGAAGCGTGGCCGCACCGCCTGGTGAGCCTTTATATCCTGGAGGATTTGCAACCGCTGGCACGCCAGCTCAAGGGCGGGGCGCTGCCGGCGGGCGGGGCGGGTGCCCTGGACACGCGCACGGTGGTGAATTTGTTTGACTTGGCTGATCCGAGCGCGTGTCACATTTTCGTCAACCAACAGGCGATGGTGCGGGCAGCGTATTGGGAGGATATGCTGGCGGTGCGGGGCTTGTTGGCGCACGAGCATGCTCATCCGTTAGCCGAGAATGCCACGACCCGGGCTTCGCGCAGCTTGAAGGTGCAGTTGACCCTTGAGCGGAGCGCCGGAACGACGACCGAGCAGCAGAGTCGCTTGGAGCGCCTTTTGACGTTGCTGATCGAGCAACTCTGCTTGTATGCCCCACGGGAGCTTTTTACCAACGAGTGGGCGATCCGCAGCGGGTTTGCCCCGGCGCTG
>CAIRDL010001145.1 GCA_903877345.1 uncultured Oscillochloris sp.
CGAACTGCGGCGCAAGGTCAGCGAGATGGTCGCGCCGGAGTACGTCAAGAGCCAGGCGCTTCACGAGGTCAAGCGGTTGGCCCAACAAGCCATGAACAGCCCCGAGGCGGGCGTCATTCGCACCTACCTCGACTGGCTGACCAACCTGCCCTGGAGCGAGGAAGAACACCCCGCCATCAGCATCACCGAGGCCCAGAAGGTGCTGGACGAAGACCATTACGGTCTCGATAAGGTTAAGGAGCGCATCCTCGAGTTCCTGGCGGTGCGGAAGTTGGCGGGCAACCGCATGCGTAGCCCTATCCTCTGCTTCGTCGGCCCTCCCGGTGTGGGCAAGACCAGCCTTGGGCGCAGCATTGCCCGGGCGCTGAGCCGCCAGTTCATCCGCACGAGCTTGGGCGGCGTGCGCGACGAGGCCGAGATTCGCGGCCATCGGCGCACCTACATCGGCGCGATGCCTGGGCGGGTCATTCAGGGGATTAAGTCGGTCAAGTCGAACAGCCCGGTCTATGTGCTTGATGAAGTGGATAAAGTCGGCACCGACTTCCGAGGCGACCCGACTTCGGCGCTGCTTGAGGTGCTTGACCCTGAGCAGAACAGCACCTTCAGCGACCACTACCTCGAAATTCCCTTTGACCTGAGCAAAGTTATCTTCATCGCGACGGCCAATCAGCTTGAGCCGATTCCTGGCCCGTTGCGTGACCGGATGGAGATTATCGAGATTGGCGGCTACACCGAGGACGAGAAACTCGAAATCGCCAAGGGCTTCCTGATCCGCAAGCAGCGCGAATTCCACGGCTTGGCTCCCGACCAACTCACGATTAGCGATGACGCGGTGATCAAGCTGATTCGCGAATACACCCGTGAGGCGGGCGTGCGGAACCTCGAACGCGAACTTGCCAGCCTCTGTCGCAAAGTGGCGCGCAAGGTGGCCTCGGCCAGCGAGCCGGGCGCGGCAGCGGGGCCAGCCGTCTACGCCATCAACGAAGCCGATGTGACGACCTATCTTGGCCCGGAGCGCTACACCTTCGGCTTGGCGGAGGAGCGCGACGAGATTGGGGTGGCGACCGGCGTGGCCTGGACGAGCACGGGCGGCGATATTCTCAGCATTGAGGTGCTGCCGGTGAAGGGGAAGGGCGGGCTTCAGCTTACCGGCCAGCTTGGCGATGTGATGAAGGAGAGCGCCCAGGCGGCGATGAGCTACGTGCGCTACCGTTCGAGCGAACTGGGGATTGACCCGAATTACTTCGAGGAGCATAACATCCACGTCCACATCCCCGAAGGTGCGGTGCCGAAGGACGGCCCCTCGGCGGGCATTACGCTGACCACGGCCCTGATCAGCGCCATGACGGGCAACCCGGTGCGCCGCGATGTGGCGATGACGGGCGAAGTGACGCTGCGGGGCAAGGTGCTCGGCATCGGCGGGCTGAAGGAGAAGACGTTGGCTGCCCACAGGGCCGGCATCCGCACCTTCATTCTGCCGAAGGAGAACGCCAAGGATATTGTCGAGTTGCCGGAGAAGGTACGCAAAGACCTGACCCTCATCACGGTCTCCTCGATGGACGAAGTGCTGAAGATCGCCCTCGTCGGCCTGCCCACCGAGGCGGTGCGGGTCGTTGTGCCGGTGGTGTAAAAGCCTAGGTCTGCCCTGACCGTACGGTTCGCCCCCGCACGAAGAGACGCAACTTGGTTGCGTCTCTTTGGCTGTAAGGCATGGTTCAAACTAGCTTGACCGTTTGGGCGAATGCACCGCGTCCTGTTACGGCAAATCTACAATCTGAAACATGCCTAACCCCCTGCGCTAAAGACTCACCTTCCCAAGTTCGCGTTCGAGGCGTTGCACACACGTCCGCAGCACCTTCACCCGCCCGAAGCGCTTATCTTCGGCCTCGACGACCGTCCAGGGTGCGGCGGGGGTCGAAGTGCGGAGCAGCATTTCGTCCACGGCGGCTTCGTACTGCGCCCATTGTTCACGGTTGCGCCAATCCTCGGCGGTGAGTTTCCAGGCTTTGTAGGAGACGTGTTGACGAGCCTCAAAGCGGCGCAACTGCTCGTCGGGGCTGAGGTGCAGCCAGAATTTGCAGACAATCGTGCCAAAATCAACCAGTTGGCGCTCAAACTCATTGATTTCCGCATAAGCGCGCTGCCAAGCCGCCGGACGCGCAAAGCCCTCGATCCGCTCGACCAGCACCCGTCCGTACCACGAGCGGTCGAAGATCGCCAGTTGGCCGCGTGGCGGTAGGCGGCGCCAGAAGCGGTAGAGATAATGGCGAAGTTTATCCTCGCCGCTTGGCGCAGCGATGGTATGCACAATAAAGGCGCGAGGATCAAGTTCGGCGGTAAGGCGCTGGATCGCCCCGCCCTTGCCCGCCGCGTCCCAGCCCTCAAAAACGAGTACCGCCGAACGCTGCTGCCGGTAAAGCGCTAGGCCAAGCAGGTGCAATTCGGCCTGGAGGCGCTTGAGTTGCTGCGAATAAGTCTTCTCATCGAGGCGCAAACTCAGATCAACCCGGCGCAGAATGTGGGCCACCTCGATGCCGCTTGGTTCAAGCGGGAGCCGTGGCGACGCTTGGGCGCTTGGCTCGGTGGCGGGCACGCGGCTTTTGTCAGGCTGGCCTGGGTGGCGGAAGGCCGCCGCCGAATCATCAAGCCCCTCGGCTTGATCCTCGTCGTTGACCGCGACCGCCTTGTGGCCTAAGCGCACCTCAAGCGTATCAAGCAACGTTTTGAGAACCGCAACACGGGCAAAGTATTTATCGGTCGCCGGGATGACGTGCCAAGGTGCGGCAGGGGTGCCAGTACGAGCAAGCAGATCTTCAACCGCGTCGGTGTAGATCGCATAGTGACGCTGTTGGCGGCGATCCTCCGCCGTGACTTGGTACGCCGTCAAGGGGTCAGCCAGCAGGCGTTTGAAGCGGCGGGCCTGCTCTTTGCGGGTGATATGGAGCCAGAACTTGACGATGACCGCGCCGTCTTCGGCCAAGGCGCGCTCGAAAGCGACCACATCGTCGCAGCGCTCGCGCCAACGAGAACCCTCGCTCGTTGCGGTACGTTCGGCCAAGATCTCGCGGTACCACGAGCGGTCGAAAAGCGCCAACTCGCCGTAGGCGGGCACTTTTAGCCAGAAGCGGTAGAGCCAGGGGTACTGCTGTTCGTAGGTGCGCGGCGAAGTGATTGGGTAGACGCGCAGGCCACGCGGGTCGAGGCGACGGGTCAGCACGCCCAACATCCGCGCCTTCGCCGTACCCGCCCACCCCTCGAAGGCGACCAGCACCGGCACTCGCGCCTCAAGAGCCACCTGCGCCAGATCGTACAGGCGGGCTTGCAGCGTGTTAATGCGCTGCTCGTACTCGCGTTTACTGAGGCTAACTTCAAGGTCAATCTGTTCAAGCATGGGAACCTGTTCTAAGGGACGCGGAATTTTTTAATCATCCAGGTTGTGCAAATGATCCGTGCTGCGTGATCCGTGACCGGGCCGCACCCTGACCGATCACGGATCACGGATCATGGATCACGTCGGAACAATTGAAAAGATCCGCTTCCCTTCATTTGAACCAAAAAGTCGTTGGGTAGCGCTGGTGGAGCGCTTGGTCAAAACCGAACCACTGGCCGGAGGGTGTCGCCAGCAGCAGCAGCGCCGTGATGAAGAAGGGTGGCATGCTCACATTATAAAATGACCCCGCCGTAATGTTACTCAGCAGAAAGAGCGCCAGGGCCGCATTGGGCCGCACCGCCAGCCCAAAAAGCATGCTCACCGCTACACAAAGCTGCCCGATGGTCAGCACCCAAGCCACCGGGCGATACCACGGGATGGCAAAGTGCCGCAGGTAGGTCGCCCCGAAGCTGGTGGGTTCAATTTCGCTGAGCCGCCGCACGAAATGCTCCCGCATTGTCGGGCTGGTGAGCCAACCCCGCGAGAGTTTATGGTAGGCTCCGTAGAGAAAAACAGTTCCAAACCCGTAGCGCAACACC
>CAIRDL010001146.1 GCA_903877345.1 uncultured Oscillochloris sp.
CGCCAAACAGGCCGAACAGCCCGCCTCGCGCCACTCGGCACCGGCAGCCTTGAAGATCGCGTCCAGCCCCTCGGCCTCAGCCTGCTGCTTCACGCGCTGGCTTCCCGGCACGACCATCACGCGCACCCCCGCAGCGACGTTGCGCCCGGCCATCATGGTCGCCGCTGCCCGCAAGTCGCTCAGCCGCCCGTTGGTACACGAGCCGATGAAGACTAGGTCAATCTTTTGCCCCAACAGCGGCTTGCCCGGCGTCAGGCCCATGTAGGTCATGGCTTTGGCAAGCGCTTGGCGGCTCCCGGCGTCGGGCAGTTCTTCGGCGGTGGGAATCGGCGCGTCAATCGGGATGCCCATGCCGGGATTGGTGCCATAGGTGATCATCGGGGCCAGCGTCGTCGTATCAAGGTGCATCTCTTTGTCGAAGGTGGCATCTTCGGCACTGGGCAGGGTGCGCCAAAGCGCCACCGCAGCCTCGAAGTCGGCGCCCTTGGGGGCAAAGGGACGGTCAGCAAGATAGGCGAAGGTCGTGTCGTCAGGCGCCATCAGCCCCGCCCGCGCCCCGCCCTCAATCGCCATATTGCAGACCGTCATGCGCTCCTCCATCGAGAGCGCTCGCACCGCTTCGCCCATGTACTCAAAAACATGGCCGGTGCCACCACCAACGCCGTACTTGGCGATGAGGGCCAAAATGATGTCCTTCGCCGTCACGCCGGGCTGGAGCCGCCCGTCAATGCGGACGGCGCAGGTTTTGGGGCGCGACTGGAGCAAACATTGGGTCGCCAGCACATGCCCAACTTCGGAGGTGCCGATGCCGAAGGCGAGCGCCCCAAAGGCACCGTGGGTTGAGGTGTGGCTGTCTCCGCAGACGATGGTCATGCCGGGTTGGGTCAAGCCCTGTTCTGGGCCGATCACATGGACAATGCCTTGGTCAAGCGTACCCAGTTCAAACAGCGGAATGTCGAACTCGGCACAATTTGTCCGCAACTGGTCAAGCTGCACAATCGCCTGGGGATCCACCACCGGAATGACGCCAAGCGCATTGCGGGGCGTAGTGGGCGTACTGTGATCCATCGTTGCCAGGGTGCGATCCGGGCGGCGCACCTTGAGGCCACGTTGGCGCAACTCGGTGAAGGCTTGGGGCGAAGTCACCTCGTGGACGAGGTGCAAGTCAATGTAGAGCACCGCCGGGGTGTCTGGCGTTTCGGGGCGCACGATATGTGCCGCCCACACATGGTCGAAGAGCGTGCGTGGCGAAGCCATCTCAAAACTCCTTCAGGGTCAGCCCACGACAGGGCTACGCCTATCGTACACGATCTTTTGTCACGCCCGCGTCTCTCGTGCGCGCAGCAACGGCAACTCAAGGCTGTCCCAGAGCGCCTGGTAACTGGCCTCGATGATGTTCTGCGAGGCCCCAATGGTAGACCAGCGCTCTTCGCCGCGTGCGCTCTCAATCAGCACGCGGGGCGTCGCCGCCGTGCCACGATGTTCGTCAATGATCCGCACCTTGTAGTCCACCAAACGCACCTCGGCCAGCAAGGGGTAGTGGGGCAACAACGCCTTGCGGATGGCGCTGTCAAGGGCGTTAACCGGGCCATCGCCCTCGGCGGCGGTATGGCTGATCTCGCTGCCGACGCGCACCTTGACGGTCGCCTGTGAGGCGATGTCGTGGTCGCCGCGTTTCTCGACAATTACGGTAAAGTCGAGCAGTTCAAAAGGCGGCGTGTAGTCGGCGGCACCACGTCGCACCAACATCTCGAAACTGCCCTCAGCCGCCTCAAACTGAAAGCCCCGGTGCTCCAGCTCTTTGATGCGCTGCACCACCGCATGTTCGGCCCCATCCAGTTGGAGCCCCAGTTCGTCGGCGCGCATCCGCACATTGCCCCGTCCCGCCAGTTCACTGACCACGACACGTTTTTGGTTGCCGACGAG
>CAIRDL010001147.1 GCA_903877345.1 uncultured Oscillochloris sp.
CCTGCACCTCAAAAGGCACCAGCGCCCAATGGGCTTGCACCTCCGGGTCACGCGGAATATTCGCCTGCAAATTCTTCGTATGCGTCACATGACCAAGGGCCTGCTCCAACACAAAGCCAAGCTGGTAAACCATTGCGGTGGACTCCCCTGAAATAGCAATCGAGAGGCTCAGGATGGGTAGAGACGCAATATCTTGCGTCTCTACGCCCTGCCATACATTCCTTGCGGCTTTGCGGCTTTGCGGCTTTGCGTCAAATCGCTGAACTGTGAAGCTAATTTGACCCATGCCATCACTGATTAAAACTGGCCTCGCGCTTGGCAGCCAGGGCATCATCGAGCATACGGCGGGTGCGGGGCAGGAGGGGTGGCAGGCGGTCGGGCGGGAAGAAGGCCACGTTCACGTTCTCGTGACCGGCGGGGTGCATGGCACCCCCAACGATGCGGGCGGTGAAGAAGATCGCCAGGATTTGCGCCTGGTCGCCGTTGGGGTAGCTCCAGTGAAATTCGGGGCCACCATAGACCCCAATCAGGCGCTCGGCCTCGATCACCAGCCCCGTCTCCTCCTGCACCTCACGGGCGATCCCGTGGGCCGGGGCTTCGTCTAGCTCAAGCGTACCGCCGGGGACATCCCAGAGCATGACATCGGCCCGACGGCAGAGCAGAATGGCAGCGGTTGCATCGCGGACGAAGGCGCTCACCCGCACCTGCAAGATCCGCTGATGTCCGACATAGCTGCGTAGCCAGCGCGTATATTTCACGGATCTGCTCCTTGGAATCCCTCAAAAGTTGAGGGCCATCATAGCAGATCTTGCGCGTATGTTCGCGGCGTTCACCGTCATCAACGGTTATAGATCCGGTTGAGCCGTTCGAGTTCGCGTAAGCGCACGGTGGTGGCGAAATGGTTAATATCGCTGACGTCGCGCAGGGCGTCGTAGCCTTTGACGAGGAAGGCGTGGGCCGCTTCGATGCCTGCCAGGGCGGCCAGCATCCGCGAACGGTGCAAGCCGATGCCCAAGAGGTGGGAACGCGAGAGGCGAAAGACGTTGTGCATGCAATTGTTGACCAGATTTAGCTGGTACAGACGCGCATCGTAGTTGTCGGCGACCCGATAGGCGTACTCATAGGCGGCTTCGTCAAAGTCAATTCCGATCTCCAACTCGAGCATCAACGCGGTCAGACTGTCGTCAAGGACATTGGTCAGTTCCAACAGATCAAGCACTTCCTCGACATCATTGAGATGGACGCCGGGAAGCATCTGAATGATATGGTTCAGGCGCCGCGCCCCGGCATCGCGGTCGCTGAAGTCGCGGGGGCCGTACATTTCAGTGAAGAAGAATTCGCCGACAGGTTCGTACTGCGGAATGACAGCCAGATCATCGTAGTCGCGGCGGAGGCGCCGCGATTGAAAGACCTGGAGCGCAAGGCGATACGGTTTGAACGTCGTCATGGTACGAATCAATGTTTAGTTCTCAGCTTAAACGGTTGAGTTGGGCGCGTGCCCGGGCGGCAAGGTCGCCACTGACCTCCATTTGGAGTACGGTCTGGTAAGCGCTGATGGCCTCGCCGGTGCGGCCCAGATCTTCGGCGGCGAGGCCACTGTAGAAGATCGCTTCGGCAAAGTTGCCGTTCGCCTTGATCGCCTCGCGAAAGGCGGTGAGCGCCGGTTCGAGCTTCCCTTGGGCGTAGTAGGCGCGCCCTAGCCAGTAGGTTGCCTCAGTGAAATTCGGCTGGAGGCTCGCCGCCCGGCTAAGGTCATTAATGGCAGCATCGTAGTTGCCATTCTGGATTTGGAGTATCCCGCGCCGGAACGCGGTCTCGGCAATGCGCCCGTTGGCGCTGATGGAGCGGTTATAGGCCGTCATCGCCTCGCCAAAGCGCCCTTCTCCTTGGTACAGTTTACCCTGGAAGAGCAGCGCCTCAGCATAGTTCGGGCGTTGGCCCAGGGCCGTGGTGACGGCGGCGAGGGCCGCTGCTTGGTCGCCCTTCGCCGCGTGAATCTGGGCTAGGCCCAAATAGACCTCGGGGAAGGTGGCTTTGAGCTTGAGCGCGGCGTTGTAGTGGGCTGTCGCTGCGTCATTATCGCCCCGGCGCAACAGGCTTTCAGCAAACCAGAACTGCACGTCGGCGTTCGCCACGCCGCCAGGCAGGTTCGCCGCTGTCTCAAAGTAGCCGTAGGCCACGCCCCAGTTGCCCAGTCCGACCGCTACCAAGCCAAGGCCGAGTTGCGCCGCGACCCGGTTGCCATCAATCTGAAGCGCCTGACCGTAGTAAGTGCTAGCCACTTCAAGCTTGCCGCGCCCCCGCGTGATGTCGCCAAGCGCCACGAAGGCCGAAGCTCGCAGCGCGGCTAACTCCGGCGTGCGGGGGTTTTCGCTCAGCGTGATAACCTGCTGCTGCGCCTGCATAGCCGCGTCACTCAGATTGCGGATCTGATAAGCGAGGCCAAGCTTGTAGCACAGGTTCGGGTCGTTCGGGCGCAGCTTCAACGCTTCGCTATAGGCTTTAATGGCTTGATCTGCATTCTGATTCGTGCTGGCCGCATCGCCAATGGTCTCCAGACGGGTCGCATCGGCCACGCCTAAGGCCAACGCTGCACTGTAGGCTTGATCAGCTTTTTGTGGGTTTTTAAGGGCATTTTGGTAGAGGTCGGCGAGGGCGAGTTGGGCACCGAGATTGGTCTGGTCGTTGTCGAGCGCCTGTCGAAACGCCAGTTCGGCTTCGCTGTAGTTGGTTTGGCGCGCAAGCGTTTCACCAAGCTCGAAGGCCGCCGTCGTGTTTCGCGGTTCAAGCTTGAGTGCGTCGCGGTAGGCGCTCAGCGCAGCTTCAGGGCGGCCTGCGTCATTGTAAAGGCGTGCCAGTTCGATTCCCGCATCGGCACTGGTAGGACTCAGTGGGATCAGGAGCTGCTCGGCCTCCGGCCAACCGTCGCGTCCGCTCCGCCGCAGCGCTTGGGCGAGCGCCACGGTGCTGCGCAGGCCAGGGCGGGTGACGAGCAGCGCCCGCCACTGGGCGATGGCGGCAGGCCAAGCGCGCTCGGCTTCGGCAAGATGCGCAAGGGCTATGCGGGCAGGAAAAAAAGCCCCGTTGCACTCGCTGGCCCGTTGGTAAAGCGCGGTGGCACGGGCGAGGTCGCCCCGACTGGCGGCCACCAAGCCTTGCCCGAAATAACCTTCGGGCTGTTGCGGGGCCAGTTTGATCGCCCGGTCGTAGCTCTGGTCGGCGGCATCAAGTTGGCCGAGCAGGCGTTCGGCCCGCGCCTGCGCGAGTTGCAACGTCGGGTTGTTCGGCTCAACTTGGAGTAACGCCTTGAGCGTGTTCAGTGTTGGGCTGGTTGTGCCCCTGGAACCGAAAAGGGCGCTGAAAAAGTCCTGCACCTGCCTCCCGCCCCGCTCAAGCTCAGCCCCAACCAACGCCTGATAGTAGCGCTGGCGCTCAACTTGGCGTTGCGCCTGCTCAGCCTGGCCGGTCGCGACTAGGCCCATAGCAGCAAAAGTCGCACTTTCCGAGGTGGCCCGACGACGCCAAGCGATGACGGCAAGCTGACTGGTGTCGGCGGCGCTGCTCAGTTGGTCGCGGATGGGACGGACGGTATCAGCAGAAAGAGGTCGGGCTGCCTCCAACTCCCAGACGACCGGCCCCTGCGCTGCAAGCCGTTGCGCCAAGGCAAGGAGCGCCTGTTGGGTCTTGAGTTCGGCCTCGTTGCGCTGGTCGAACATCTCGTGGTAAGACGGCGGGACGAGGCGGGCGTCCGTGTGGCGTTGGCTGGCGGCGGCATCGAGAACGGCGGCAGCCTGTGCGAGTTGGCCGCTGTCGCGGTAGGCGGTAGCCAGACTAAATAGCAGCGGCGCGTTGGCGGGCAACAGGTTGCGGGCCTGCTCAAGCTCAACGGCGGCATCGCGGGGCCGCTGTTCGCGCAGAGCGAGGGCACCCAGGTTCGCCCGCAACACGCCCAAGTCACGCCCCTTCAGCAAGCGCACCGCCTCGGCAAACGCGGTGAGCGCCGCCGGGTCGCCGCTGTCGCGCAGAATGGCCCCCAGGTTATTGGCAAAAAGCACCGCGTCGGCATCAGGCTCACTCAGGGCCAAGCGGTACTCAACTGCCGCCTCACTCGTGAAGCCCCGCGCCCACAAGAGATTGCCGCGCAGCGCACGGGGCAGCGTTGCACTGAGCGCCGGATAGTTTTGCAAAAGTTGGTCAAACTGCAAGGCCGCGAGGTCAGGCTCGCCACGCGCATAATTATAGAGCGCCAGCACTAGAGGAACCAGCACGGCCTGCCCGTTGATGGGCGCGTGGGTGAGCGTGAAGTGCTCTGGCATGGCGAAATAGCCCATGTAACCGGCCCAACCATTAGGGGCGTAAGGGCCGGTGGGCGTATAGACCAAGCGTGGATTCAGGCTTGGGCCATCAACCATCCCACCGGGCTCGACCGTACCCCAGAGCAGCAAATCGGCGTTTTCGGCGGCAGCCAGTGCCAAAGCGGCCTCGGGCGTGGCGGGGCGTTTTGCGGCCACAGCGACCGTAATCGCGTCTTGGCTCTGCGCCGCAATAAGGCGCACCAGCGCATTCGCAACATTGCGTCCCGTCTGGCCATCACCGCCATCGGCGAAAGGCGCGACCAAGACGACGAAGCGCTCAGGGGCGCGGGCGGTCAGCAGATCGTAGAGCGACGGGCTGACGATGAGGGCCGCGAACGCCACCAAGGCGAGGCCGACGCCGATCACGCCCCGCCGCCGGTAAAACGGCGGCGGCGGCACGGGCGCAGCGAGGAGCGAGGCCACCGTCGTGCCATTCTGCTCCTCTGTCTGCATCTCGATGGTCGTCGGGGTCGCGGCAGCCGCCCGTCTGGCGCGGTTCACCGCCCAGCGACGGGCGATTTGGTACCCCAGGACGCCCAAGACGCCAACGACCAGGAGCACCAGCAGGATCAAAAACGGTAGCATATCCATAGCAGGACTCCTCGCGCCGGTTCTGCAAGCTAAGCCAAGGTTTCAGGGGCTAGGTTTCAGGTTTCAGATTGAACGCATTAGGGAGCCATGCGCTCGCCAAAACGGTAAGGGAAGCCGACCTTCTCAATCATCCCATCCCGGTGACATGTCACCCTGAGTATCAAATGGCCCGTCGGCCAGTGTCGCCAGGAGAAACGTCCTCCCCTGTCACCCTGAGCGAAGCGAAGGGTCTCGGCATGGATCCGCACAACCACCGGGACGCTTCGCTGGCGCTCAGCGTGACCATCGCGATGTTTCTCAGGAGCGAAGCGAA
>CAIRDL010001148.1 GCA_903877345.1 uncultured Oscillochloris sp.
GAGGCGCTGCGCGTACCAACACGTAGCGCCAGCAAGCGCATGGAAGTCCCCACTGCAGCCCTCATCATGGTCGAAAATCTGCTGACCCAGGTCAGCCAGGATATTGAAGATCGCGATCTCTTAGGTGCCTAGTTCCCGGGCACGCAAGATCGTGCCGGCATGCCCGGGTTGGCGAGACTGAGCCATTATGGTGCAGATTCTGGTGCAGACTCCGCTACCCGCCGTGCTCAACGACTGTCGGCTGACGCTGCCGCGTGTGGTTGTCGCCGGGCCTTCCGCCGTTGCCGCACCCACGGTTGCCCTTCGCGCCCATCCCGCGCTCCGCACGCTTGAGCTTGACGCTGAGCATGTGGTCGCCTTTGTGCCTTCGCTCAGTCACATTGCGGTGCTCAACCGGCCCGCCTTGGCGCTGTTGCGCCGTTTGCCCCTTGCCGACCCCGCCGAGATCTCCGGTTCACTCGCCACGCTCGCCAATCTGGGCTTGCTTGTCGCTGTTGATGACGCTGGGGCCATCCCGCCGCCGCCCGCGCCTACTACCTTGGTGGCGTGGCTCCACATCACCAACGCCTGCAACTTGCGCTGCACCTATTGCTACATCGCCAAAAGCGCCGAGGCGATGGCACCGACGACGGCCCGCGCTGCCGTAGACGCCGTAATCGCCGCCGCACAGCGGCATGGCTACAGTGAAATCGCCCTGAAATACGCTGGTGGCGAGCCACTATTGGCCTTTGATACGGTTCTCGCGACCCACCGTTACGCCCGCGAACGCTGCGCCGCCGCCGGTCTCGGCCTCCAAGCCACGGTGCTGACGAATGGCACCGCGCTCACCGCCGAACGTGCCGCCCGCCTGGGCGACCTCGGCCTCGCAGTGACGCTTTCGCTCGACGGTTTTGGAACTGCCAATGACCAACAGCGGCCCACGGGCAGTGGTGGCGGTTCTGCCGCTGCTGTTTTTGCGGGAATCAATGCCGCGCTGCGCGGCGGCCTAACCCCGGCGGTCGCCCTAACCGTGACGCGGGCGAGCCTCAAGGCTGCCCCGGCCTTGGTGGCGTGGTTGCTCGCGCAGGGGTTGGCCTTCACCATCAGCTTTTACCGCGAACCGACCGGGCAGCAAAGCGGTGATGAGTTGGCGCTTGAAGCGACGGAACTGATCGCGGGAATGCGCGCCGTGTACGCCACTGTCGCGGCCAATCCGCCTCCGTGGAGCGTCTTGGGCGCGTTGCTCGACCATGCTGATTTGAGCCACGCCCACGGGCGGGCCTGCGCGGCGGGCGAACATGCGCTCGTCATTGATCACCACGGGCGTGTGGCGGCTTGCCAAATGGTGCTGGCCCAACCGAGCGCGACTTTGGCCGAGGCTGACCCGCTCGGCGCACTTCGGCGTGACCCGCAGATGCCGCTTGGGCTGCACGTTGACGCCAAGGCAGACTGTCAGGCGTGCGCGTGGCGCTACTGGTGCGGCGGTGGTTGCCCGCTCGTCACGCTGCGCGCCACTGGGCGTACCGACGTGCGCTCACCCAACTGTGCGCTCTACCAAGCCCTCTACCCCGATCTGATCCGCCTCGAAGGCTACCGGCTGTTGCACCAGGGCCGCTGAAGCTCTCTTGTTTCACCACAAAGCCCACGCAAGCTCAGGTTTTCGAGCTTGCGTGGGCTTCATGCTGGGTCACGAATCACGAATCACGAATCACGAGTCACGGGTCA
>CAIRDL010001149.1 GCA_903877345.1 uncultured Oscillochloris sp.
CGTGAGGCGTGAGGCGTGAGGCGTGAGGCGTGAGGCGTGAGGCGTGAGGCGTGAGGCGTGAGGCGTGAGGCGTGAGGCGTGAGGCGTGAGGCGTGAGGCGTGATCGGTCAGGACGCGGCCCGGTCACGGATCACGCATTACGGATCATTTGCGCGACGTAGATACGCTACAATTCAGCCTGTGTACGCTCTGGCACTGCGTTCAGCTTAAACCTGAACCTTGCCCCCTTGTCTACAGGAGGCTTCGTATGTCGCTTGTTTCATCACTACGCACGGCCCGTCAGATAACTGGTGCCTGGGCTAGACCGAATCACAAAATCGTGTACAGGGGTGCGGTCAGCGCAATGGTGCGCCAGATCGAGGCCGAGGCGACCCAACAGGGCTTAACCGTAAGTCGCTGGCAGACGATCCAACGCGGCAGTAGCCGGATTGCAACGGTCGCCTGGGCCATCCATCGCGGGCCGCGTGCATCCTCCTCGGACGCACAGACCGACGCCATTGCGATCATTCGCTTTAACGGTGCCGAGGGTGGAACCGCCCGATCCGTGGCCTACCGGCAACTCAGCCGGTTACTGGCAGCGTTGCGGGATGGGTCATAGGTATGGCAAACCCAAACTGGTTGGGAAGCCGGGGGCTGAAGCTTCCGGTTGTTGTCACGTCGCTCGCGACTGAAGGCGCAGTGTCGGGGCCGGTGGCCGAACGCCTGCCTACGCGGGCGAATGCCCTCGGAGACGGCGAAGCGCTGCTGCTGCGCCATCATGGCTGCGCGCCGAGTTGGCGGAGGAGCGCTTCGGCTTCGGCCTGCTCCTGGCGCATGCCAAGGCGGCGGAAGAGGTCGAGCGCCTGACGAATATGGTCAAGCGCAGCCTCATGCTGACCTTGGTGGGTGTCGAGTTGAGCAAGGCTATGGTGGATCCGTGCGATCATATCAGCACGGCTGCACTGATGAGCCAGAGTGAACGCCTCCTCACCAGACACTCTGAGCGCGCGAGCGCCAACAGCAATCCGTAAGCGTCGCGTCCCCGAAGTTGGGCCACGCTCTCGGCAAAGCAGAAGCGGGCGATGTCGCTCTGTCCGCTCCCAAGGCGGTGGAGCACACTGGCGACGGAGCCGCCTATCCCCATGAGGCCGATGCTCCAGCCAATCGCCAACGGCACGCCGCCGGTGCGTTGCCAGAGATGCTCGCACTCGTCCGGGGTGAGCGTCACCGCCTTGCGGGCGGCCTCTTGGCTGATCAGCGCCAGCGCATCCGCGTGCGGCATCCCGGTCAGGCGCACTGGGTGGGCGACATCAATGCGGTGGCGGGTGGTGACGAGCGCCTTGGTCGGGTCGGGCAACTCGCGCAGGAAGCTCAGCAACTTCTCGTCATCAACCGTCTCCAGGTTGTCAATCAGCAGCAGCGTGCGCTGCGTGGCCGAGCGCCCGCTCAATCAGACTGCGGCGCTCGTGGGCGGCGGCAGGAAGCAGGGCGGGCTGTTCCAACACGGACGCCAGTTCGCGGAAGAGGTCGTCGAGGGTCTTGAATCCCTGGCGTCGCTGTTGGATCCCGCTCGCCGTCAGCAGCGTGCGCTTCGCCGAAACCCAGACGATGGCCTCGAAACGTTCCTCAACGGGGAGCGTGGCGTAGTGCTCGCGGTAGCCATAGGCCAATTCCAACGCCAGGGCGCTCTTGCCAACCCCGCCGATGCCGTCAATCGTGACGACAAAATGGCGGGAGCGCGGGTGCGGCAGCAACACTGACAGTACCAATGGCGTCCAGATCCAGGTCTGGGCACCATTGATACTGTCAGTGTTGGTCAATCAATGCTGAGGGGCTGGGAATCATCAAGCTGAACCTTACGGCTAAGCAGAACGTTGCACCGCACAAACGCCCGCCCGCTAACGAGTTTCGTCAGCGGGCGGGCGTTTGCCCGTCAGTCGTCAGCGCTTAGCGCCCCAAGGTCGCAATGGCGGCGCGAAGGGCGGCGATGTTTTCGCCAATGCTGCGCGGCCCCCCAAACACCGCCGAGCCTGCGACCAGCGCGGTGGCTCCCGCCGCAACCACTTCGGCGGCGTTGCTCGCCTTGACCCCGCCGTCAACCTCCAACTCAGCCGTCGGGTTCACCGCGTCGAGCATCGCCCGCAGCCGCCGAATCTTCGCCGTACTCGCCGGGATGTAGCTCTGACCGCCAAAGCCGGGGTTGACCGACATAATCAGCACTAGATCAATGTCGGGCAGGATCTCTTCCAAGCTAGAGAGCGGCGTCGCGGGGTTCAGCGTGACCCCCGCTTTGACGCCGAGTTCTTTCATCGCCTGAATCGTGCGGTGCAGGTGCGGACAGGTTTCAACCTGCACCGTGATGATGTCGGCCCCGGCTCGCGCAAAGTCGGCGAGGTAACGATCCGGGTTTTCGATCATCAGGTGAACGTCGAGCGGTAGGTTCGTCACCGGCTTGAGGGCGGCGACGATCAGCGGGCCAATGGTGATGTTGGGCACGAAATGCCCGTCCATCACATCAATATGCACCCACTCGGCCCCCGCCGCCGCAGCCTCACGCACCTGCTCGCCAAGCCGGGCAAAGTCAGCCGAGAGGATGGAAGGGGCAAGTTTGACTTGGGCCACGCACGACCTCCTTTACTCCACGGTGCGGAGTGGCACGTTGTCAGCCGTCGCCGTGGGCGAAGCGGTCGCCATGCGGCTGAGGGCCGCGACCGGGCGGGCGAAGGGCAGTTCGTCCAAGTCGCTGTACTGGCGCAACAGATGGTACGACAGCAACAGTTGGGTAATCGCCAACGGGTCGCTGTGGCGCGTCTCGCTACGGTCGGCATAGTCGCCAAACTGGTCAGCGGCCAACGGGGCCAACTCGGGCAGATGCTGCCAAATCGCCTGTTCGAGCGTCACCGCGTGCTCAGGCGAAACGCCGCCGTCAATCTCAAGGATGTCCACCGGACGCCCACCGTCGCGGCCCAACTCCAGACGCACGCCCGTGTCGGCTTTCTGGCCGTTCGCGGCGAGGTAGGTCAGGTCGGGGTGCGGAATGGTCGGGCGCAGGGTCAGGCGCACATTCAGGTTGGAGCCTGCATCCTCCGGGGCGACCCCGCGCTCGGGGTAGAACTGCACCACGATGTCGGCGTGGTCGCGCTGGGGGCGAATGTAAGCCGCCGAGTCGGGCTCACGTGCCGCCATCTCCTTCAGCACCTGCTCGGGCGCATAGCCGCGCTTCGCCACATCGCGCTTGATCTTCCAGACTGTCCGCAGATCCTCCGGCGGGTTCAGGTAG
>CAIRDL010001150.1 GCA_903877345.1 uncultured Oscillochloris sp.
AGGCGGGGCTTTAGCCCCGTGCAAGGCTTTGTAACGCGGCTGAAGCCGCTACTACGAACTGAATAGACTGTCAAACTGATTTGAACCATGCCATATCGTAAAAGGCACGCGGCCCAGTGTGAGGAACCGCAGATGCCGACTGCAACACCTGTGGCGTCAGCACGATACACTCAGGTGCTTGACGGCATCTTTATGCTGAAAGCTACATTGGAGTGCCAAGGTCTCAAGCTTCAAAGTGGGCCAGACTGGTAAAGTAACGCCATGATCAAGCTTTTGGTGGTTGAAGATAACGAGCGTCTGCGCCCGGCCCTGGTGACGGGGCTGACCGCAACGGGGGCCGTGACGGTCATTGGGGCTTGTGGGAGCGGTGAGGCGGCGCTGGCGTTCTGCCTTGAGACGCCGCCTGAGGTCGTGCTGATGGATGTGCAACTCGCCGGAGTCTGGAACGGGGTCGAGGCGGCGGTGGCTCTGCGGCGTGAGTTCCCGCGCCTGCCGGTGGTTTTCTACTCGATTCAGGACGACGACGCCTACTACCGGGCTTTCCGGCGCTCCGGCATTCTCAGCCATTACGCCTATGTGCGGAAGTCGAACTACCTGTTGCCCGAACTGATCGTCCCGCTTATTCGCGATGCGGTGGCAGGGCGCAGTACGATTGACCCCGAGATCGAGTCGCGGGTGCATGAGGTTAGCCACAAAGACGAACACGCGCCGATGGCCCTGCTCGAACCTTCCGAGCAGCAGGTGGCACGTATGGTGGCCGCAGGCATGAGTAATGAGCAGATCGCGGCCCGCTTGGGCTTCCGCGATAAGCGCACGATCAGCCGTACCAATGGGCAGATTTACGCTGCTTGGGGCTTGGCCGACAGCGCCGCCGACGAGAAGATCGCCCGCACCCGCGCGGCACTCATCGTGCGCGTTGGACGGCTCCTGCATTGGGCGGAAGATGGCACCATTCTCGCCGAAGATGAGCGCGGCGACTGGGTGCCCTTTATGCCATGATCTACCGCCTGGTCACGCTGCTCGATTGGGCCTTGATTGCCACGTCGCTCTTCAACACGGTGGGGTTACTTTGGCTTGGCCTGACCGTGTTACTGAACGCCGAGCGGCGCTCCTGGGGGACGTGGGTGGCGGGCGGTGGCCTGCTGTGCGGGGCGGCGTTTTTTGTCGGTCATACGGCCGTGGTTGGGCGCGTGCTCGGCACCTTCAGTGGTGAGATGGAGATGTGGTGGCGCCTCGGTTGGCTGATGCTGCTCGCCGCACCTTACCTTTGGTACCTCGTGATGGCCTGGTACAGCGGGGCGCTGCATCGCCCCGTGGGTCGGCGCTGGCTCATCGCCGTCAGTGCCGTGGGGTTGGTCGCGCTCGCCACCTTACTCCTCTTCGATCCATTGCCCGCCTATCAAGAAGTGGTCGGACGAGGCTTCGTGCCGCTCTTCGCAATCGGGCCGCTCCCCGCCGTCGTCCTAGTCTACCCAGTTTACAGCGTGCTCTGCACGCTTTTCGCCCTTGCCGTGCTGCACGCGCCTACAGACTCCGAGCGCTTTATGGGCGTCGAGGCGCGTCGTCGGGCGCGGCCCTGGCTCGTCGCCGCGACCTGGATGCTGCTCACCGTGGGTTTTGCCGTGGGTACCGCCGCGACGTGGGTGCTGCAACAGGTGCGCCAAGGCGAACTGCCGGGGATGAGCGCCCGTGTGCTGACGGTGATCATCGTCTTCGACCTCTTCATCGTGCTGCTGATTGCCGTGGCGATGATCCTGATTGGTCAGGCGGTGGTCGCCTACGAGATTTTCACGGGCAAAGCGCTGCCCCGTGGCGAACTGCGGCGACAGTGGCGGCGGGCGCTCAGTTTGGCGGCGGGCTACAGCCTGACCGTCGGTTGGAGCATGAGCGGCGCAGGTATTCCCGAACAGCCAATCTACCATCTGCTCATCGCCACCGTGGTGATGACGGTCTTCTTTGCCTTGCTCGGTTGGCGTTCGTTTGAGGAGCGTGAGCGCGTGTTGGGCAGTTTTCGCCCGTTTGTGGTTGGGCAACGCCTTTTTGACGGCCTGTTGCGCCCGGTCGAACGTGCGCCGGGGGCGGTCGCCGAGGGGGCAAGCGTCCCCTTTCTGGCGCTGTGCGGTGAGCTACTCGGGGCTAAGAGCGCCTACCTCGTGCCCCTCGGTTCGCTCGCCACCTTGGCTGGGCCGCCCCTAGCCTTGCCGCCAGAGGCCACGCCGCCGCTCCACGCCGTAGCCACGCTGAGCGCCGAACTGGCTGCTGCGCCGCCGCTTTGCCTGTCGGTGGAGCCAGCGACGTTTGGCGGGGCGGTGTGGGCGGTGCCACTGTTGGGCGAGCGGGGGCTGATCGGCATGCTGCTGCTTGGCCCCAAGCGCGATGGCGGGCTTTACACTGAGGAAGAGATGGCGCTGGCGCGTTCAGCCGCCGAGCGTCTGGTGGACGGGCAAGCTGGGGCGGAAATGGCCCGACGGTTGGTGGCGCTCCAACGCCGCCGCTTGGCTGAAGATCAACTGCTCGACCGACGGACGCGCCGCTTGCTCCACGACGAAGTGCTGCCGCAGATCCACGCGGCTATTTTGGAAGGTGCTGAAGGGCCGCTGTTGCGGGCGCAACTGAGCGCCATCCACAAACAGATCTCGAACTTGCTCCACGACTTGCCCCCAGCCGTAGGGCCAGAGCTTGAGCGTCACGGGCCACTGGCAGCGCTGCGGCGGGCCGTCGAGGGCGAATTGGCTGGCGCGTTCGACCGTCTGGATTGGGCCATCGAGCCTGCGGCTGAGACGGCAGCCCGCACGTTGGCACCTCTGCAAGCGGAGGCGCTCTACTACGCGGCCCGCGAGGCGACCCGCAATGCGGCGCGTCACGGGCGGGGCAACGACGGGGCGCGGCGTTTGGCGTTGCGCGTGGTGGCGCGGTGCCGCACCATGCCTGACGGGTCGCCCCTTGTCGAGGTTGCGGTGATAGACGACGGCGTGGGCCTGGCCCTAGCGCGGCCTATCGAAAGTGGCGGCGCGGGACTGGCGCTGCACAGCACCATCCTCGCCATTCTCGGCGGCTCGCTCACGGTCGAGAGCACGCCTAGTGGTACGCAGGTTACGGTGAGTGTGCCACTGGCGACACACAGGTGTAATCCCTGAATATTCATCCATGTCTACCGGGCGCGCTGAGCGAAGTTGCTCAAGTGGGTTCGAACCCAGAGTCGCGGCTCTCCCGTGAGCGGCGCGCTACCGCCCTAGCTTGACAGGCAAATCCGTTTCGGCTACAATCGCGCCGTTGACAGGTCTGGCGGGCCAATGTAGCTCAGTTGGTAGAGCAGCTGTTTCGTAAACAGCAGGTCGAGGGTTCGAGTCCCTCCATTGGCTCCATATGTTTTGGCACTGCGATGCGGAGGGCCAGGGTATCCCAAGGGGATGCTCTGGCCCTCGGTCTTTTCTGTGACCCTATCTGTGACTCTGTGCTTAGGAGGCTCTGAGCAGGCGTCCAAGTCCCGCAACGGCCTCGCGGCGCGTCTCAGGAAAGGCGTGGGCGTAAACCATTGGTCAGCGCACGGCTGACGTTGGCGGGCATGATCTGGGACGCCGAATCGGCGGCAGGCGGCACCGCCTGCGGCGGCTGCCGCTGCCGCATGACAACTCATGCGCACACCCAACCACTGACCCATCGCACGGCCTTGCCGTGTTACAATAGGCCCCGCGTTCATCGCTAAACTCAAAGTTAACCCATGCCCTCGGTTACTGTCCGCGACGTACTCCGCCTTGCCCTGCCACCGGGCACCACCATCGTTGCCGGTACCACCAGCCAAGGTCGCCAGGTGACGTGGGTGGCGACGCTGCGCGCCACGCTGCCCGCGTTTGCCGAGTTGCGCGGCGGCGAGCTTGCCCTGCTCTCTATCGAGACCGCCCGCGCCCTTGATCCGCGCCTGACCCTGGCGGTGTTGGTGCGGCGCTTGGCCCAGGCTCCGGTTCCCGTGGCAGGCGTCGTCGTGCTTGGCGCGATCACGGTCGAGGACATCGCCGTTGCGGAAGAAGCGCGCCTGCCGTTGCTCCAGTTGCCTGCCCAGACCGACCTGAAGGATGTGGAACGCGAGATTACGCGCCTCGTCACCGATTATGAGGCCCAGTTTGAGCGACGTGGCGCGCAACTCTACGATGTGCTCACCCAACGCTCGCTGACCGGCCAAGGCGTGGCGGGTTTGCTCGATGCGCTGGTGGAACGCACCGGCCAGAGTGTCGCCTGCTATGCGCCGAATGGCGAATTACGCGCCCAGCGCGGCAAAGGTTCGGCCCGCATCGCCCTCCAGGCGTTACGCCCGACCCAACGCGGCGACACCGCACTGCTTAATCAGCAGATCTGGGTCGAGCCGATTGGCCTCGCCATTTACCCCACTGGCTATCTGGCGCTCGCTGGTAGCACCCTCGATGCTTGGGATCGGGAGGCCACCCAACGCGGTGCCGCCGCCCTCGCCCTTGAGTTCGCCAAAGAGCAGGCCGTCCAAGCTGCGGAAGAACGCCTGCGCGGCGATTTTATCTCCAATATCCTCAGCGGCCCCCCCGGTGATATGTCCGCCGCCATGCAACGCGGTCAAGAATTGGGCTACACCCTGACGCTGCCCCACGTCGCGGTGCTTATCAATGTTGAAGATGCTAGCCCCGCCACCTTGGCCCGGCTCAGTGGGGCCGTGCAGGGCGAACTGACCCGCCGAGGAGTCGCGGCACCGCTCTCGCGCCGCGAGAGCAGCATCCTCTGTATGCTTCCCGCCGCGACCAGTAACCGTCCCCGCGATCTGCTTGAGCAACTGCGCGAGAACCTGCTTGGCGAGTTTCCTAGTGTGCTTATCGCCCTTGGCACGCAAGCACCTGGATTGCCCGAATGGCGGCGCACGCTTGAAGAGGCCGAGCAGGCGCTCATCCTCGGACGGCAACTCTTCGGTACCGGGCGTATTCTCGCCTTCTCTGACCTCGGCGTTTACCGCCTGCTCGTCCGGCTGCGTGAGACGCCCGAACTGTGGACTTTTTACCGCGAGACGTTGGCGAAGTTGGCCGACTACGATCAGCGCCAACGTGCCGATCTGATTAAGACCCTCGACGCCTACTTTAACCACCTCGGCAATTTGCGCGCCACCTCCGAGGCGCTACACGTCCACCGCAACACGCTGCTCTACCGCCTCGAACGCATCAAAGAAATCAGCGGGATGGATCTCGACAACGCCGAGGAGCACTTCGCCCTTTGGTTGGCCTTGCGCGCGCATCGCGTCTTAGCCGTGCTTGATGAGACGTAGCCGCACCCCGTCGTTCGACAGTCACACCCCCATGTGCTAGAATTGACCGCTGTAACGCCACAGAACGCCAACGGAGGATGCCCTATGCGGATTGAGCGTAATCTGGGCATGGATCTTGTACGTGCCACAGAAGCGGCGGCCCTACGCAGTGCGCGTTGGATGGGCCGTGGGGATAAGATTGGTGCCGATCAAGCCGCTGTTGATGCGATGCGCTACTCGCTCGACAGTGTACCAATGGACGGCCTCGTCGTGATCGGCGAGGGTGAGAAGGACGAAGCCCCGATGCTCTACACCGGCGAGCGCGTCGGTGCTGGTGATGGCCCCGAGATGGATGTCGCCGTTGATCCCGTTGAAGGCACGACCCTGCTCGCCGAGGGGATGCCGGGGGCCATCGCGGTGATCGCCATCGCCGAACGGGGTGCCCTGTACAACTGGCAGGGTATCGCCTATATGGACAAGCTCGCCGTTGGTGAACGCGCCAAGGGCGTGATTGATATCAATGCCCCGGTCGCCTACAACGTGCGCGCAGTGGCCCGTACGCTCGGCAAGCAGATCGAAGATGTGACCGTCGTCGTGCTGGATCGTCCCCGCCACAAAGACCTGATCAAGCAGATCCGCGAGACGGGTGCCCGCATCAAACTGATTCTGCACGGTGATGTCAGCGCCGGGATTATGACCGCCATCGAGAACGCGCCCGCCGACATCCTCATGGGCATTGGCGGTGCCCCCGAGGCTGTGATCACCGCTGCCGCGCTCAAGTGTATGGGCGGCGAGATGCAGTGCAAGATTTGGCCCCGTAACGACGAGGAGCGCGCCACCGTCGCGCAACTCGGCCTCGACTTGGGCCGCGTCTTTACGGCGCGGGATCTCGTTAAGGGTGAGAATGCCTATGTCGCCGCTACCGGCATCACCGCCGGTGAGTTTCTGCGCGGCACCGAGTATTTTGGCGGCGGTGCCCGTACTCACAGCGTCGTGATGCGCTCCCGCTCTGGTACCATCCGCTACATTGATGCCACACACCGTTGGGACAAGCTGATGCGGATCAGCAATATGCCGTATGGATGATCCGACTAGGTAGCAAAGGAACTTCTTGCTATCTTCGCCGTCGCTACCGCCGGGAGTGTCCGACACTCCCGGCTTCCTTTTTCTATGCACCTGACGCCACGCCGTAACGTTCTGACCCGCTCGCCGGTCGTTGCCGCCGCTCTCGCCTTGGCCCTTGGCGGGATCGTCGGCGGGGCCACCGCGTTTGGGCCGCTCTACGCCCTCGCTGGCCTCTTCGCCCTCCTCGTCAGCCTCGCCCTGCTCACTTCCACCGAACTTGGCCTGCTCAGCGTCTTTGCCCTTAGCATCCTGCTGCCCTTCGGCACCTTGCCCTTCAAAGCTGTCATCACGCCCAACTTCCTCACCCTGGCGCTCGTCGCGCTCACCGGAGTTTGGGGGTTACGCCTGCTCGCCCGCCCCGACGCCTACGAACTGCGGGGTTCTGCCCTGACCTTGCCCATCCTCGGCTTTCTCGGCCTGACACTCTTCGCGCTGATTCTGGGGGCCGGTGGGCTGCCTGACGCAACGACCCTGCACAACTA
>CAIRDL010001151.1 GCA_903877345.1 uncultured Oscillochloris sp.
CTCAGCGCCCTCCTCGTCGAAGGCACCCTTCCCGCACTCCAAGCCGCCCGCGTCATTTCCCAGATCGCCTCTGCCCTCGACTACCTCCACGGCCAACAGGTCTTCCACCGTGATGTCCAGCCCGCCAATATTCTCGTGGCCGCCGAAGGTCTCGCCTACCTCGCGAACCTCAGCCTCGCCGCTGGCCCGGACACGCCCGACCTGAGCAGTATTGACGAGGCCGACTACCTCACGCCCTATTCGGCCCCTGAGCAGCGCCTGACCAAAGGCGAGGCCGGGGCTGCTCTTGATGTGTACAGCCTCGGGGCGGTCATCTTCCACATGCTTTCGGGCGAAGTCCCCCCGGCCCCTGGCACCGAACTGCCTAGTCTCGCCAGCCGCGACCCGAATCTTGCCCCCATTGACCGCGTAGTGCGGCGGATGGTCGCACCCAATCCTGCTGCCCGTTTCGCCACCGCCGGGGCTGCCGCCGCTGCTCTGCGTCAGGCGCTACGCGGCCAGATTGATATGGCTACGGTTGATATGGAGGAGTCGCGCTGGGAGGCGAGCGCCGAGTGGCTCGAGAATCCTGTCGAGACGGCCCTCGGGGCGACCCTTGATGACGGCTTCAAGGATTTTATCGCCCGTGCGCGCAAACGCGCCGATGACCTGCACCGCCGCGATGTGATCCGCCGCAGCCTCAATCGCTGGAGCCGCGACGGTTTTTTTCGCCGCCGCGCCCTCGGCCAACTGATCACCCCTGAGCAGATCGTCAGCTATAACGTCTATTTTTTCGAGCTACACACGCTCTACGAGAGCCGCAGCCCCGCCGAGGCGCTCGTTCGCCCCTATCACCCCGACGACCGCGACGCCAATCGCCCGCCCCCTGCGGTCTGGTCGGTTGCTGTGCCTGAAGTGCCTCTTTTCGAGGTGGTCGCCCCCCGCGAGATCCCGATCCCCGACTCCACCCAAATTATCGCCTGCCCTGAGTGCGCCGGGGCCACGGTCGTCCTTTGCAAAGCGTGCAAGGGTAGTGGCTCGGTCGAGAAGGTACGCAAAGTTTCGGCTCCTGACCGCAGCATCGTTGAAGAAATGCTGACCATCGCTTGTACCGCCTGCCGTGGCTCCGGCAAGCAGCCGTGCCAGAAGTGTCAGGGTAGCGGCAAATTGGTTGAAGCCCTCGTCTTCACATGGTCACGCCGCACCAAGGTGTCAGCGAACACCGACGATCTTGCCGATCTGCCCCAGTTCGCCCTCAAGCGTCGCCACGAACTGGTCTTTGACGGCCAGATCAACCCATACGAGGGCCGTTGGCACAGTGTCGCCCCCCTCGCCAAGTTGCTCCGCGCTGCGATTACCGAAGCGGGCGACGCCACTCGCCTGACCGCTGCGACCCTCAAAATCCAGGGTGCCACGCTTACCGAGATGGATTTTCTGCTTGATGAGAAGCCCCAGCGCCTCTACCTCGTCGGCTTCGACAATGAGTTGATCGGCGACTGGTCGCTCCTCAACTCCGAACGCCTCCTCGTCGCCGCCCTCGTCGCCGCCCTTACCCTCATCGCCCTCGCCGCCATTATCCTCGTCTTCGTCCTGTGAGCGCTACGCCGTAAGTTTGGCTCCCAGTTCGCTTTAAGCAAGCCGCATACGGGTAAGCGTCAGAGCGCATTGGTATGCTCATGCTCGGCCATTTGCCATCTGAAATGGTAGCTTCGCAGCGCTATCACTGACCAATCAGCTAGTGCTCATGCTGCCGTCATCCGCTGCCCGAAAACCCCGTACCCGCCCAACGTTCATGGTTGTAGTATACAATTTCACGTAGGACAAGGTTCCAGGTTACTTTACAGTCTTGGCTGGCGCACGGCTTCTTGATGCGCTTGACCTGAAACCTGAAACCTGAAACCTGAAACCTGAAACCTTGTCTAGCTACCCGAACGAGGTCTACTATGCACAAGCACTTTTCCCTCTCCCGCTGTTGGCTCCTGATCCCTGCCGCAGTGATCATCTTTTTCCTGACCGGCTGTGGCACGACTGAGTCGCGGGCCAACCCGGTTCCGGCGACCGCCCCCACGGCCCAGATTCTCAGCGCCCCGGCCCTCGAAGGCCCGCTACAGATCGCCGTTCCGGCCAGTTTCGCTAATGCCGCGACCCCGACCAGCGCCGCCGCGCTGCCCACGCCAATACCGACGGCGGTAATGCCTTTAACGCCGCTTGCGACTCCCCGCGACGGCCCCGGCGGGCTGCCCTACCCGCTTACGCTCACCAAACTTAACTTTGGGATTGTCGGCCATCTCTACTACACTGACCGCCAGAGCGCCCTCGCCAAAGCTCGCGAAGCCGGACTCACCTGGTTTCGCCAACAGATCCATTGGCGCGACATTGAGGATCGCAGCGGAGCCTATTTCTGGGGCGAACTCGACAACATCGTGGCTGATGTCAACGCTGCCGGAATGCTCCTCATGATCAATGTCACCCGCTCGCCCAACTGGTATACCGCCAACGGCTCTGACGGACTGCCCCAAGATCCGGCGACCCTGGCCCGTTTCACTGGCGCGCTTGCCGAACGCTACCGTGGGCGGGTTCACGCGATTCTGATCTGGAATGAACAGAACTTGGCCTATGAGAATGGCGGCAGCATCGGCCCTGCTGATCCGGGGCGCTTTGTCGAGATCATGGCCGCCTCGTACACGGCGATCAAAGCGGCTGATCCCAACATCATCGTCGTCGCGGGTGCTCCTGCCTCGACCGCCACGAACAGCCCTGGCATTGCAATGGACACGCTTTCGTACCTTCAGGCGATGTACAGCTACAAGAACGGTATGATCCGCGACTACTTCGATGTCCAGGCGCTCCACCCCGGCGGTTCGGCCAACCCGCCCGCAACTCTCTACCCGGCAGAACCGAGCACGGCCCAAGGCTGGACTGACGACCCTTCCTTCTACTTCCGCCATGTTGAAAATCAGCGCAAGGTTATGGAGGCGGCGGGGATGGGCGAGCACCAAGTCTGGATCACCGAGTACGGTTGGGCGACGGCCAACACTACGCCGGGCTACGAGTTTGGCAACCAGATCAGCCTTGAGACGCAGCGTGACTACCTTGTGGGTGCCATTTGGTACACCTTCGAGCACTACCCCTGGGTAAGCAATATGTTCCTCTGGAATCTCAATTTTACGGTGCTTCAGCGCGAAGCAGGCGGCAACCCACTGAACGAGCAGGGCAGCTTCAGTATTATCAATGCCGACTGGACGCCGCGCCCCGCCTTCTACGGCATTCAACAGGCCATCAGTGAGGTCACCCGCCAGCAGCCCTAGCGGCTCGCCACGGTGGTTTTGCAGGATGTAGGAGCGGCTCGCGAGCCGCCCCTACATCTATTCACGAGCAGCACCCTCGGCTAGAGGGTGCTGCGGTGGAGAGGGAGGGGATCGAGCGCGGGGGGCGGTTCGCGGCTAACGAGGAGATTCACGGCTTGCGACAACTCCTCCGAGTCAACCGGCTTTGTCAGGAAGGCATCTACCCCAATGCCCGCCGCCCTGACCGCGTCCGCCTCTTTCCCACTGGCCGTGACCATAATGATCGGCACACCGCTGAAGCGCGCATCGGCGCGCACGCGGGC
>CAIRDL010001152.1 GCA_903877345.1 uncultured Oscillochloris sp.
GCGCTGAGCGGCCCGTACAACTCAGCTTCCATCGCTTCAGTAAAACCCAAAACCACGTTGAGCGGCGTCCGCAGTTCGTGGCTCATCATCGCCAGGAACTCGCCCTTGAGCTGCAACGCCTGGGCAAGCTCGGCATTCGCCAGACTGAGCGCCTCGCTATGGGCCTGCAACGCCGCCTCGGCCTGCTTGCGGGCCGTAATGTCACGGACGATCCCCTCGATGGCTTGCGGCTGACCCGCCTCATCAGTGATCTGCCAACTGTGGAACTCAACCCAGAGGAGCGTCCCGTCTTGATGTTGCCCACGGAGCAGAAGGGGCTGCGGGTGGGCGCTAAAATCGGTGCAGAGCCGTTGGAAGTTTGGCAAGTCGGCGGCAGCGACCACCCGCTCGATCAGTTTGGGGTCGCGGTAGAACACCGCTCGGGGGTAGCCGGTCAGTCGCTCAACCGCCGGGCTGAGATATTCCAACAACGGAGTCGGCACGAGTTTGTAGCGAAAGATCACGTCGTGGGCGTGCTCGGCCAGTAAGCGAAAACGTTCCTCGCTGGCCCGGAGCGCTGTCGCGGTGCGCTTATGCTGGGAAATATTGACAACCGTCACGCCGACGCCCGCCACCTCGCCAGTCGTCCCTGTGACGGGGAAGAGGCTGATCAGCCAATCGTTAGAAACCCCGTCCCGGGGGCTGGGGCGACCATGCAGTTCCAAATCACGCATCGGCTCGCCGGTCGTCAACACCTGCCGCATATGCGGCTCCAACCGTGGCCCTAGACCCGGTAGCATCTCGGCGAGTGAACGCCCAAGATACTCGCTGGGTGCCCGCCCGTTGAGATCCGCAAGGGCCGGGTTGACCAACACATAGTGCAGGTCGCGGTCGAGGTAGCCGATCCCGTTCGGCGCATTGGTGATGATCGCGTCGAGTTGGGCGTGGAGCTCAGCGGCGGACTGTTGCGCTGCCTGTGCCGTCGCCGTAAGCTGCTGCTCCCCACTGATGTCGCGGGTCACCCCGATCACCCGTACCGGTTGGCCGATGGCGTTGTGCTGCACCAGCCCCCGCATTTCAAGCCAATGCACCTGGTTGTCGGGCGCAAAGACCCGCACCCGCAACTGATACGGGCCGCCAGTCTTGAGCGCCTCCATCACAATTTGCCTATAAGTCGGGTAATCTAGGGGATGGATTGTCGCGTTGAACGCAGCAAGCGTGCGCGTCAACTGGCCCAGCGGCAAACGGAAGTAGCTGCTTGCATGCGTGGTGTAGGTAATCGTCCCAGTAGCAACCTCCCAATCCCAGGCGATAAGCTGCGCGACTTCGAGGGCTAAGCCGAGCCGTTGCTGGTTCGCCTGGAGCGCCTGTTCAGCCTGGATCTGCTCGGTCACATCGTGCATGCTGACGATGATCGCCGCAATGTCCGGGTGGTGGGTCTGATTACTGCCTCGCTGCTCCATCCAGCGCCAAGTGCCATCCTGGTGCTGTAGGCGTGTCGTCACTTGCCCGGTGGCCCCGGCGTGGGCCGTAAGGGTAGCAATGAAGGCTTCGAGTTGGAGCATGTCGTCGGGGTGACACAGCCCATGCGCCCGCAACGTGGCGAACGTCTCCACCGAGTAGCCCAACAGCATAGGGATTGTCGGACTGACGTACCGGGTTTGGAGATCGACCCCAAGCAGGACAATCCCCTCCAACCCATGCTCAATGATCGCACGGAACTGCGCCTCGCTCGCCTGGAGTACCGTCGCCACCTGCGAGGGGACTTGGGCCAAAGCCGCAGGTTGTTCGGGGTCCATAGAACCTCCGCAGCGAAGATCAGGTTCGTGGTTATTCTACCCGTTTTAAGCTGTGGGTTGGCAGCACAGAACCATTGGCTAAGGTTGCCGAACCCTTGATCATGCGGATTTTTTAAATCATCTAGGTCGTACAACATTTCACTTAGGGACGCGGGAATTTTCAAGCCTCCAGGTCGTGCAAATGATCCGTGCTGCGTGATCCGTGATCGGGCCGCACCCTGACCGATTACGGATCACGCAACACGGATCAGACGGGATGGTTTAAATCTTCCACTTCCCTTAGATTAGTCGAGATGGTGATATCGTTCGCATATCTTGAAGTAAGGGAAGCTGAGACCCTTCAACTTAAACATCCCTCAGCCCAGACTCAGCTTAGCCTCAGCTTCATGGCCGATAGTGAGCACAGTCGATCATTGCATCCTGTGCCCGCGTTCAGTCGTTAGCGTTGGGGCACAACCTTAGTCTGGAGTCATCCCATGAAGCCGCGAACGATTGTTGACCACGGTGAAATCATCATTCCTGACCCGTCCATTGCTCATCTGTTGTTCAGTACCACGATGTTCGCATGGGTATTCGCTATTCTCCGCGTTTACGTCGGCTGGCAGTGGGTTGAGGCTGGTTTGCACAAGGTCGCTGACCCGAAGTGGGTGCAGACCGGCGAGGCGTTGCAGGGCTTCTGGCTAAACGCCGTTAAAATCTCCGACACGGGTCGGGCAACCGTCGCCTTCGACTGGTATCGCAGCTTCCTTCAGTTCATGCTTGACACCAATGCCTACACATGGTTCGCCAAGCTCGTAGCCTACGGCGAGTTGGTACTCGGTATCGCGCTGATCGTGGGGGCGTTCGTCGGCGTCGCAGCCTTCCTCACTGGCTTTATGAACTGGAACTTTATCATGGCTGGCTCGGCTAGCACCAACGGAATGCTCTTCGCCCTCTCGGTGCTCCTGATTTTGGCCTGGAAGGTTGCCGGTTACTACGGTGTTGACTACTACCTGCTGCGCTACGTCGGCGTCCCCTGGAAGCCACAAACGCAACCGCTGCTGTCGTCCACCGCCAGGGCTACGGGCGACTAACCGCCCTGCTTGGCCCAACGGCTCTGCACTTGGTGACGCCTCACGCCTACCCTTCGGGCGCGAGGCGTCACTCTGTGTCCAGCGCTTGCAAGCGTGGTTGGTCGCTGCTTTGTGGTACACTAGTTCTACGATTGGCGTCTTGCCCCTTCGTAGGACTTCGCCCTATGCCGAGGTTCGTAGGTATTTTACAGTCTTGGGCCACGCACGGCTCCCTGATGCGCTCGACCTGAAACCTGAAACCTAGCACCTGAAACCTTGTCTATGCCGCATATTCTTGTCGTTGATGATGACCCGTCCATCACCACACTCCTCCAGCGCTGCTTGCGCTACGAGGGCTACAGCGTCGCCACTGCGGCAAGTGGCGAAGCAGCCCTAGCGTTGGCCCTGGAACACCCGCCGGATCTTGCCATGCTCGACATTATGCTCCCCGGCCTCGATGGGTTGGCGCTGCTTCAGCGCTTGCGCGCTGCCGACGAACAACTCCCCGTCCTGTTTTTGACTGGGCGCGACGCTCCCGCTGACCAAGTGCTTGGCCTAGAAGCCGGTGCCGACGACTACATCGTCAAGCCTTTTACCCTGGTGGTGCTGCTCGCCCACATCCGGGCGCTCCTGCGCCGCCGTCAGAGCGGCCACGCACCTCAGTTCCATTTCGCCGACCTGCACCTCGACCCGAGTGCCCACCAGGTCACTCGTGGCACCCGCGAAATTGTCCTGACAAGCCTGGAGTTCACGCTGCTCCAGGAATTGCTCGCGCATGCCCGCCAAGTGCTCTCGAAGGAACAACTGCTGGATCGGGTGTGGGGCTACCAGTTTGTCGGCAGCGGCAACGTCGTTGAGGTCTACATTAGCCAACTGCGCCAGAAGCTTGAGGCAGCGGGTGAGCCCCGGCTCATTCATACGCTGCGCGGCGTCGGTTATGTGCTGCGGGAGGGCTAGATGGCCCTCCGCACTCGCTTGGCCCTCTGGTACAGCGCCCTGTTCGCCATCATTCTGGTGACCTTCAGCCTGCTCACGTATGCGCTGCATGTTCGAGGCCACTACGAGGAGCGGGATCGGGCGCTGATGGCGAGTGCCGCGCACGCCGCCGCCGATCTTCACTTTGCGACTGACCGCCCGCTGCATCTCGGCGCTGGGCTCGGTGAGTTGGAGCTTGACCTGCAGCTTTACGACGCCGCCGGACACATGCGCGAAGACACACACCCCGAGGTCGCCGCCCCGCAGATCCAGCCGCGCACAGTGTTGGCCTCACCCGCCGGGCCAGCCTACGACGCCATCGCTGGCCTCGCGCCCGCGATGAGCCCGCCCCACGCGCTGCTGGACGGTGCCTTCGGTCTCACCGAAGACGCTACGGGGCGCTGGCGCGTTTTTGTGCTGCCCATTCCCACCGACGAGGCGGTGCAGGGCTATGTTGTGGTGCTGGCACCCCTTGTGCAGCTTGATGCCACGATGCGCCTCTTTCGCAGCAC
>CAIRDL010001153.1 GCA_903877345.1 uncultured Oscillochloris sp.
ACCCCAATGTGGTATCGTACCTTTCTCCGTTGCGCTTTTTACCACTTCTACCGCGAGTTCGCTTGGTCGTATGACACCGTAGCCTGGGTCGTCTCCGGCGGGTGGTGGCAGGCGTGGACGCTCACCGTGCTGCCTGAACTGCGGGGCCGTACCCTCGAATTGGGCTTCGGCACCGGCCATTTGCAACTGGCCCTCGCCGCCCGCCCCGCCGTCGTTGGCCTCGACGCCTCGCCCCACATGGCGCTCCGCACCGCCCGTCGGTTGCGCGCCGCCGGTCGCATCCCCCGACTCGCTCGTGGGTATGCCCAGGCACTCCCCTTTCCGACGGCCACCTTCGATACGGTGGTCGCCACTTTCCCGGCAGAGTACATCCTCGATCCCGCGAGCCACGCCGAAATCCGCCGGGTTCTGGCCCCCGGTGGTCGCCTCATCCTCGTGCCGTTCGCGCAACTTGCCCCCGGCCTGTACGCCGAACTCGTCACGCTCGCCTACCGCCTGACGCTCCAAGCCCCGCCACGGCAAACCGATCCCGTTGCATCCGCGCCGCACCTCACCTTTGCCGGTATCACGCTTGTGCCTCAGTGGGTACAGGTGGGGCCGAGTCGGGTCTTGCTGCTGATCGGCGAGGTGCGTGCTACAACTGACGGCTGACCGCTGACCGCTACTCGTGGGCATGGAGTCCCGATGCCGCCAACGACAGAATATGAGCAGACGATGCTGGCGCTCGGCTATTACCGCGTCGCCGGACTTGACGAGGCTGGACGCGGTTGTTGGGCTGGGCCGGTCGTCGCTGCGGCAGTGGTGCTGAGTCCGGCGGTACTCGCGCAGCCGGATGTGCTTGCGGGTGTGGACGACTCGAAACAGCTTACGGCCACCAAGCGGGAACGCGGCTACGCCCGAGTCATCGCCTATGCCGCCGGGGTGGGCGTCGGCATCGTCCCGGCGTACCTCATTGACGCCTACGGTATCGTTCCTGCTACGCGGTTGGCGATGCTGACGGCGCTGTTGCAACTTCCCATGCTGCCCCAGGCGCTGCTGATTGATGCGCTACGCCTGCCCGAGTTGACCCTCCCGCAGACTGCGCTGATCAAGGGCGACGCCCGTTGCCTCTCCATTGCCGCCGCTTCGCTGGTCGCCAAAGTCACCCGCGACCGGCTGATGCACACCGCCGACCTGGCCTTTCCCGCCTACGGTTTTGGCGCGCATAAGGGGTACGGCACGGCAGCCCATCAATTGGCTCTCGCCCGCCACGGCCCCTGCCCGCTTCACCGCCGCACCTTTGCGCCGCTCTTGGCTCTTGCTGATGGTGGCGGCTAAGGCTTGTGGCTTTTCGCCAAGGCTCGCGACCACTTTACAGTCGCCCTGAACCCTGAACCCTTGGCTTAATTAAAAAGCTGCGCGGCGAGGGTTTCGGCGATGCCGGACACGTTGGCATAATAGTCGTTGCTAAGCACAATCACGGTGAGGCCAACGTCGGGGTAACGCCCGAACCATGTGGCGACGCCGCTCATCGAGCCGGGGTGGTAGACGAGGCGATTGGGGCCACGTTGCTCGATCATCCAGCCTAGACCATAGCGACCGAGGCCCGGCGTCATCATCTGGGTAACCAAGTCCGGCGGTAGCAGGTTGCCTGTGTCGAGCGCCTGTGCCAGCTTATACAGATCCTCGACGGTCGAGTAGAGGTTGCCCGCACCGTAGAGGTTGCTCACATTAAGCGGGATGTCGAGCGCCCCGCTCACGTAGCCACGGGTGCCACCAAGCGGACTGAAGTCGCCTGGGTCGAGGCCCGTGTTCTCCATGCCGAGAGGCGCAAAGAGTTCGTCACGCATATAATCGGCGTAAGCTTGGCCCGTGACGCGCTCGATGATCAGGCTAAGTAGCAGAAAGTTCGAGTTGCAGTAGTCGTAGAGCGAACCCGGCGCGAAGCTCAACGGCAGATCGCGAAAGCGCGCCACCACCTGCTCAGGGGTTGCGGGCAGTTGCTCGAAGTTGGAAAAATCGGCGAAGTCGGCATAGTCGGCGAGGCCCGAGGTGTGGTGCAGCAGATGGGCGACCGTAAGCGGCTGCCAGGCTGGCGGGCAGGGGTCAAAGTAGGTGCAGACGGCGGCATCAAGATTCACCCGGCCCTGAGCCACAAGGCGCAGCACACCGATAGCCGTGAGCGGTTTGGTGACGGAGGCGAGGCGAAACCGAGTGTGGGCCGTCGCCGCAAGGGCTTGTTCGCGGTTCGCCAGCCCATAGCCACGACTTACCAACACATGGCCTTGGTAAGCGACTAAAACCGCGCCGCTGAAGGCATTCTGTTCAGCCAACCCGCTCAGATAGGTGTCCATCTGGGTGGCTCGGTCAAGGATCGCGGGGGCAAGTTGGCCGGTGCTCGCGGGGGACAAGATGGCGGCGAGGGGTGGGGCGGGCGCGTCAAGGGCGGAGGTGGGAGCCGTGTCGGGCGTGCCGGTCGCTTGGCGCATGGCACCGCTGACGAGATTGGACGCCGCGCCAAGACCCGCCAACGGCGTGCTCGGCCCAAACGGGGCACTGCACGTCGTCAGCAACACCAATAGACAGATGGCAAGCTCCGTGGCGCGGGCAAGATGACGCATGAACCCTCCAGCATCCGTGACCGTTTGCACGCCATTGTATACGATATCGGGGGGGCTGCGTGGCGGCAAACTGGCACGGGCGCGGGGCGGTCTGAGTAGCTTGCACCCTAACGTCAGCCAGAAAAGGCGCTATACTAAGCGGCCTAAGCCGCACAAACGCCCCAGCGGCGCTTGCCCTTAGCCAAGAGAGAGGTTTAACCCGTGTTGTTGCGTAAAGTCCTTGGATCGCTCGTTGTCTTGCTGCTATTCAGTACCCTGCTCGCCGCGTGTGGATCCAGTGCGCCCGCGTCGTCGTCCAGCGTCGCGACCGCGCCGCCCGTCACCGCGACCACGCCGTCCGCTACCGCGACTGCCCTTACGCCGGTTGCTCTCCAGCTCAAGTGGGTCGCACAGGCGCAGTTCGCTGGGTTCTACGCCGCGCTTGACCAAGGGTATTACCAGGCGGAGGGTCTCGCCGTCACCATTCTTTCGGGTGGCCCCGACATCGCGCCCGAACAGGTGGTCGCCAGCGGTCAGGCGCAGTTCGGCCTTGACTGGCTCGCCAGTCTGCTCGTCACCCGCGAGCAAGGCGCGCCCCTCGTGAACATCGCCCAGATCTACACCCGCGCCGGTATGCGCCAGCTTTCCTGGAAAACGAGCAACCTAACGTCGCCCGCCGACCTCAAGGGCAAGAAGGTTGCGGTCTGGTTTGGCGGCAACGAGTACAATCTGCTCGCCACCCTCAATAAATACAAGCTTAACAAAGACACCGACCTGACCTTGGTGCAGCAACCTTTCGATATGAATTTGTTCCTGAACCGCGAGGTTGACTCGGCGGCGGCAATGACCTACAACGAACTCTATCAGGTGCTTAGTGCTGGGCATAAGCTTGATGAGCTAAACATTCTCGACTACAACACCGAGGGTACCGCGATGCCTGAAGATGGCATCTTTGTCAGCGCCGACTGGCTGAACGCGGATGCGCGCAACCAAGATCGCGCCGCACGCTTCCTCAGAGCCTCGTTCAAGGGTTGGGCCTACTGCCGTGACCAACCTGCCGCCTGTGTCGAGATTGTGTTGAAGCAGGACAGCGGCGGCGTGATGACGCGGGAAGCCCAAGCCTGGCAGATGGCTGAGGTGAATAAGCTGATTTGGGGCGACCCAATCAATCCGGCGACGCAGATTGGCTACCTTGATCCCGCTCGCTTCAAGTTCGCCGCCGACACCGCACTCCAGTTTGGCCTCATCACCAAACCCGCCGATGCTGCCGCCTACACCCACGCCATCTGGACATTGGCGACGAAGTAGAACGAAATCTCGGATGTTTGCCTCACTGCAAAGGCACGAGGGCTGCATATCCGTGATGGGCATCTGCATGCCTTTGGGCCTTTGTGGTGCATGCGCAATCTCGTTCGAGTAGGCGGCGGCTCTATCCGGCTACAGCCTCGACTCCGTGGGACAACCTCAACAGCATTGCTATAAGGGACGTGGATCTTTTCACCTGTTCCGTCGTGACCCGTGATCGATCACGGCATAGCCCAGTCACGGGTCACGCATCGCATCGCATCACGGGTCAAGCTGGTTTGAACCACGGCTTAACGGGGGGCGTATGGTTGAAGAACCTCGGATGGGACGAGTGGGCGGCGGTTGCGCGCTGGGCTTCGTTACGCTGCTCGTGGGCATTGCCATCGGCGTTGGGGTAACGCTCAACCTCTTGGGTCTCGGCGTGGAGGCGCTGCTGCGTCAGCCACCCAGCGCCAACGGCACCGCTGTGGTTGGTGCGCCCCCAACGGCAACCCCGCCCCCTGTGCCAATCCAGGGGCAAGCCGCACCGGGGCGGCGCATGGTTTGGGCCGCGCCCATCCCGCTCGATACCGACACCCAAGAACCTGATCTGTTGGTGATTAGCCGTAACTTTGATAATGACCCCTCGACTGATTCGGTCGTTTACTTGAGCCCCAATCAGCGCATGGTGCGTTGGGAAAGCCCGCCCTTGGGTCAAAACGGCCCCTCGTGGGTCGTGACCTACGGTGCCGATGTGGTGTTGGTGGCCGATGGCGAGCGCTTGGTGGCCTTGAGCCGCGCCACGGGCCAACAGCTTTGGGTCGCCCCGCTCACCGACAGTATTGCGGACAGCATCTGCATGAACTGTCTGCAAGTTTTTGGGGAGGTTGTGGTCGCCTTGCCGCAAGACGGGCAACTCCAGGCGTTTAACACCGCCACCGGCGCACCCATATGGACGAAGCGGTTGCTTGAGGCGACGCGGCAAATCGTCAAGGTGGGCGCTTTGCTGGGCGTCCTTGACCGCGAATCGGCGGAGACGAGCCGGGGCGCGCTCTTCCTCTTCAAACCGCAGGATGGCAGCGCGGCGGGGACGGTGAAGCCGACTTGTACGCAGGCGGGCGATTTCTTTGAGACCAATATCAACTACTACAACCGGACGGAGCATGACCCTGCCGGGCGCACGCTGGTCTGGTTGGCAGGTAGTTCGGCGGTGTGTCTGCTGCGCTACGATGTGGGCAGCGGCACTCTCAGCACGATGAAACTTGACGAACTTGACAACCGCCACGTTACCCTGGAGCAGAGCCTGTGGGCAGGCGACACGCTCTATCTGAGCAACGGTAATCAGCTTGTCGCGGTGGGGCCGCAAACCCACCGGCAGGTGCTCGCCAGTGAGGATTACGACCTGCGCCCGTTGGCGGCAAACGAGACGGTGCTGCTTGTCTTGGCCCATCGCACGCGGGGTTCATCGCGGTACGAGGTGTGGGTCGTGGACGTGCAGACCGGCGAAAAGCGCTGGGAGCGTATTCTCAAGGCTGATGATCCGTTGGATAGCCCTCATGACACCGGTGATTTCGCGGCGACGTTGCTGGGCGAGACGGTGCTTTTGGTCGAGCAGCACGCCGAGACGAAGGAGTTGATCTACGAGCAGATCGCCTTGGCCGACGGTGCAAGCCGCGTCAGGACGGTGGTGCCGGTCAGCGACCCGACCGATGCGCTGCGTGGGGTGCTCTGGGGGCAGAAGCATGTTTTTCTGTCGAGCAACGAACTGTACGCCGTCACGTTGGCTGACGGGCAGACGGTGTATCATTGGCCGTAGGGATTGTATAGCAAGCCTATCCAGGTTGTGAAAAGGAGTCGAGCCTTCAGGCGGTTCTATTCGGCTAAAGCCTCGACTCCACGCGACAACCTCAATAGGATTGCTATAGATTGTAGACAAGGGTTCAGGGTTCAGGTCGAGCGCAACAGGAAGCCGTGTGCCAGTCGCCCTCGCGGTCGTGCGGAGGGCGAGACGCCCTCGCTCCCAGATTCCTATCTGAAAGTCTCTAGCTCGTGCAAAGCG
>CAIRDL010001154.1 GCA_903877345.1 uncultured Oscillochloris sp.
AGCGAGGGCAAGACGCACTCGCTCCCAGATTCTGCTGATAGGCTCTACTCCTCGTCAAGAAAGCGCCGCGTCAGTTCACCATAGGCGTCAATTCGGCGGTCGCGCAAGAAGGGCCAGTGGGTGCGCTGCACATCAAGCTGGCTAAGGTTGACGGCCTGCACGAGCACGGCGGGCGCATCAGCGGGAGCCTGGGCCAACAGCGTGCCTTGGGGGTCGCTGACGAAGCTCTGCCCCCAGAACACAATCCCGCCCGCCGGGTCGCCCTCGTGGCCGGTACGGTTCACGCTGACCACATAACAGCCGTTGGCGACCGCGTGGGCGCGCTGGCTCAGTTCCCAACTCTGGTGTTGGGCGACGCCGTGGGCGGCCCGTTCGGCGGGATGCCAGCCAATCGCCGTCGGGTAAAAGAGAATGTCGGCCCCGCGCAAGGCGGTCAGGCGGGCCGCTTCGGGAAACCACTGATCCCAACAGATCAGCACGCCGAGCCGCCCGTAGCGCGTTGGGAAGACCTTGAAGCCGAGATCGCCCGGTGTGAAATAGAACTTTTCGTAGAAGAGCGGATCGTCGGGGATGTGCATCTTGCGGTATTTGCCGAGGTACGTGCCGTCAGCATCGAGCACGGCGGCAGTGTTGTGATAGAGTCCCTCCGCCCGTTTCTCGAACAGACTGGCGATAATCACCACGCCCAACTCACGAGCCAAGGCCCCCAACGTGGCAGTACTGGGGCCAGGCACCGGCTCAGCCAGGGCAAAATAGGCGTGATCTTCGCGCTGACAGAAGTAGAGCGAGCGGAACAACTCGGGCAAACAGACCACGTGGGCACCACGGGCGGCAGCCTCGCGTACGCCCGCCAGCGCCTGATCCATATTCGCAGCGTCATCGGCGGAGCAGCGGAGCTGCACGAGGCCGAGGTTGATGATCCGTGGGTTGCGCATAAGAAACCTTGCTCAGTCTTGGCCAGTCTTTCCATCGTACTGTAGCAGATCTTGCGCCGCACACTCCTGGCGGTTTCAGGGAAACGCAATACCGCAAAGGCACGCGGTCACGCTGAGCGCAGCGAAGCGTCCCGGTCGGGATTCTTCGCTTCGCTCAGCATGACAAGACGTTTCACAGCCTGCCTTTTGCTCTATTGCAGGGAAACAATTGACATACCTGCTTCAGATGGAGTAAAGTACCCAGACGATAACCCCTCTTGGACGAGGTGCCTATGTCCCCCATTGCTGTGAACCAGCGCCACTTAGAGACCCTGAGCCAGTTGCTCATTGCCGGGGGTCATCACAGTGTTGCCGAGTTGTTGGCGGCCTCCCTTGAGCGGCTCGTATCCTTCTGGCCGGCCCGTTCCGGGGCGTTGCTCTATGTGACGCCCTACGGCGAGTTGGTGCGCCTGACCCACGGCCCACTCGATGAGGAGACCCGCACGCTGATTGAGCAGGCCCGTCACGGCTTTAGCCGCCGCGATGACGGGAGCGAGCCGATTGTGGGCAGTTACTCCCTCGACGATGGACGCGACTTAATCGAGTTGCCCCTCCAGAGTGGCGGTCAGGGCGTTGGTCTGTTGCACCTTGTGGTGGAAGGGCAAACGGGTGAGAGTCAAACTGAGGGCGTTAATACGCTCGATGAAGATCTGCTCGTGCTGTTGGTGCGGGCGATTGGCGGCGAGGCCGACAAGATCGCCATGTTGCGACGGGCCGAGCGCGACCTACGCGAACTGAACCTGCTCTACGAAATCGGCCAGTCCCTTGCCGTCAACCTCGATCTGGTCAGCCTGCTCAACGATATTAAGTTGCGCGCCCCTAAAGTGGTCGGGGCCGAGCGCTGCTCCATCTTTATTCTTGATGAAGCCAAGAATGAGTTGCTGCTCGACATTCCCGGCGAACTCAAGCAGTACCGCATGCCCGCCGACCGAGGCATCGCGGGTTGGGTCGTCACCCACGGTGTCGGCCAGATCGTCAATGATGTTGAGCAGGATAGTCGCTGGTATGACGCCATTGGGCGCGAGGCCGAGTTCGTCACGCGCTCGATCCTTTGTGTGCCGATGCGTACCAAGGATCGCATCATCGGCGTCATGCAGATTCTCAACACGCTCGACGCCCGCCCTTTCACCGACCAAGACATGCAACTGCTGACGACCCTCGCCGCCCAAGCGGCCATCGCCATCGAGAATGCCCGCCTCTACCAAAGCCTCAAGCACGAGCACGAACGCCTGTTGAGCAAAGAGGCTGATGTGCGCCACGCGATCGCCCGCGACTTGCACGATGGCCCGACCCAGAGTATCGCCGCCATTTCAATGAATATCGAGTTCATCAGGAAACTCTACAAGGCGATGCCCGAGCGCGTCCCCGATGAACTTGACACGCTGGCCGAACTGGTCAACAAAACGACCCACGACATCCGCACCCTGCTCTTTGAGTTGCGCCCCCTCGGCCTTGAGACCCAAGGCTTGCTGGTCACGCTCCGGCAGTATGTTGAGCGCTGGCGCGATCCTTC
>CAIRDL010001155.1 GCA_903877345.1 uncultured Oscillochloris sp.
CGAGATAGCTTCAGGTGACTGGAGTTCAGACGTGTGCCTTCCGATCTGATCACGTTCAAGTACCAGGGCAACGGTGTCGTCTTTGACTCAACGGAGAAGATGTGGAACTTAACGGAAATGCACCGGGCCGTAGGTTCACCGAAGAACAAGGCACCCTACGAGTGGCTGCGACAGCAGCAGGCTCAAGAGTACATAACGGCACTGGCCGAGCAAGAAACTACGGGCCTAAACCGTAGTTTCGTCGAAACACGGGAAGGACGAAACGGCGGTACCTGGGCGCACTGGCAGATCGCAGCAGCGTACGCGCACTACCTCGACGCTCGGTTTTATCTGCAATGGAACGAGTGGGCAATGGAGCGGGCGCAGCAGATCGCCGACGGCGACGGCGCGGCCCCGTTGGCGCGGGTGGTAGCGTTGGAGGAGCGGGTGGCGGTGTTGGAGGGGGCGGGGGTGGCACCAGCTTGCCAGCGGGCAGGCCACGCACCCCGTCGGGGCCATCATGGGGAACCTCGTCATCACTGGCAACCCAGACGACCGGCTGACGGGCAGCGAGATCGCCACCGCGTTAGCGGCGCGGGGCATCATCGTTGCGGCCACGCAGCGCGGTGCCGAGGTGATCATCGCCCAGGTGCTCCGCCGCTTGGGCGCACGCTGCACCAGGCCGTGCATGCAGGGCACCGCCAGCCGACGACGCACATGGTTCGGCGTCCGCCTGGTGGTTGAAACCCCCGAGGAAGGGCAATAGGAACGGGCGCGGTGGTGCAGCCACCGCGCCCGTTCGTACAGAAAGCTACCGCATGCCCCCTTCAACCGCCGACCAGGTACTCAACATTCTAACGCGGTACGAGCTCACCGCCAAATCGGGCGGGCGCTACCAAAGCAACAGCCCGCTGCGGCCTGGTTCCAACAGCCACGCCTTCAGCCTGATCATCAACGGCCCAGAGCACGGTGCCTTCGTTGATTACGTCTCGGGCGACAAGGGCAGCCTGTACGAGCTTGCGGCCCTGCTTGGCATTGAGACGCCGAAATCCGACGCCGCAACCGAGCGCCGCTTGGTCGCCACCTATGACTATGTAGACGCTGACGGGACACTGCTCTACCAAGCCTGTCGCCACGAGCCAGGGCGCAACGGGCGCAAGAAAGACTTTAGCCAGCGCGTGCCAGACGGTCAGGGCGGCTGGCACTGGACAATGGATGGCGTGGTCAGGGTGCTCTACCGGCTGCCCGAGGTGCTGGCAGCGGTGGCGGCCGGCGCGCCGATCTACATCGTGGAAGGCGAGAAAGACGCCGACCAACTCACGCTCTACGGGCTGACCGCAACGACGAATGTAGGCGGCGCAGGCAAATGGCGGAGCGACTACAGCGCAGTGCTCGCCGGAGCCTCGATCATCGTTTTACCTGACAATGATGCGCCAGGGGCAAAACACGCAGACACGGTAGCCGCGAGTCTGTATGGGCTGGCCAGCCTCAAAATCATCGCGCTCCCCGATCTCCCGCCGAAGGGCGACGTAAGCGACTGGCTCGCAGCGGGCCACACCATTGACGAGCTGCACGCCCTGGTGGCGGCGACGGAGCCTTACACACCGCCAGCGCTTGCTGCCGAACCTGCCGCAGCGCCTACTCTTGGCTCAACAGCGCGGCTGGCCCAGGCCATCCTAAGCGCGGGCTACCACTGCGTCCTGAACACCGAATCTGACGAGATCACGATTAATGGAGCCTTGATGAGTGACATCACCCGATCCCTGCTGCGTTCGGACGTGCGCGACCGCCGCTTAGGGCCGACGGAAATCCTTGATGATGCGGTGGTACTGCAAGCGCAACAGCACGCACAGGCACCGATTCGTGACGGGCTGGCAGCACTGCAAATGGGACGGCAAAGCGCATATCAGCCGCCTCGGCGCGTGCCTCCAGACCGACGCCGCTGATCGCATTCACACCGCCGCAGGCCAGCCGCGTGCGGCGGAAGTGTTCCTTTTGCGTTGGCTGCTCGGGGCCGTCGGGCGCGTGGTAAACGGCGACCAGAACGCCATGCTGGTGCTTGACGGGCCGCAAGGCATCGGCAAAAGCGCCTTGGTCAAATGGCTCGGCAGCGTCTTGCCGGGGGTTTACTGTGAGGAAAGCATCAGCCCACAGGAAAAGGACTGCCTGTTGCGCCTCACGAGCACGCTGGTGTGGGAAGCGGGCGAACTGGATGGCACCACGCGCAAACACGACGTAGCGGCGCTCAAACACTTCCTGACGCGCTCCAC
>CAIRDL010001156.1 GCA_903877345.1 uncultured Oscillochloris sp.
CAACACCTCGGTCGTGTCACCCAGCGCCACGGCGAGGCCCGTCACCTGCGGAGCGACAAGGTTGTAGAGGCCGCCGTAGCGGGCGAGGTCGAAGCGCGTCTGGGCGTCGGCGTGAAACAGCACTGGCTGTGAGAGCACGCGGGGCGCGGCGACGATAAGCGCCCCGAACACGCAGAGCAGCACCCAGAGCCATTGGTACAGCCGTAAGCCGAAGCGCCGCGCATTCAGCAGAGCAATTTGAGCAACGAGCCGGGTACGCAGGTTTGCGTTCGGCTCGACAAGCCTAGTCATGGGGTGTCTCTCTTTTGCAGATTGTAGATTGTAGATTGTAGATTGTAGAAATACCGCAGAAGTAACACTGTGAGGCGTCTTGTCATTCTGAGCGAAGCGAAGAATCCCGACCGGGACCCTTCGCTTCGCTCAGGGTGACAGCGTTCCTTATGCGCTACAATCCACAATCTGCAATCTACAATCTGCAATCTACAATCACTTCCACCGTTTGCCCAGCGGCAAGATCGAGGATGGCGAGTCCGGCGGCGGGCCACCAAGCAGGGCCGCGAGGCGTTGTCCCCGCCGGTGGTTGCGCCAACTCGTCGCCGCTGACCGTCACGCGCTGCGTGGTGGTTGGCAACGCAAGACTTAGGCCAACGAGGTCGTGGGTCGAGGGATTCGTGATGGTGAAAATTTGCACCTGAGCATCTTCCGATTTTTTCTGCTCAAGGCTCAACGTCGCAACTGCAGCTTGCCACGCGGCGATCTCGCTCAGCGGGGCAACCCAGAGGCGGTCGTCCTTGGCTACGCGGGCGGCGATGCGGCTCCAAGTGGCGATCTGTTCGGGCGAGACGACTTCCTCCGTGTGCGCCCACAGGTCAACCATACCGCCCGCTGCGACGGCCAACTCGATTTGGCGCAGCGCCAAGTCCGCCCGTGCAGGTGTCAGGTAGAAGTCGGGACAGGCGAGGATGCGCCCTTCACGCCCAGGCACCCAACGGCAGCGCGGCGTCAGTTTGAGTCCGGCGGCGTCGGTTGCCCAGAGGCTGTATTGCGCCTGGTCGCTCAGGCGGGTCACACTGGTGATGCCAGCCTGGGCCAACGTATCCCAAGCGGCATCGCTCATTCCGGCGCTGCTACTCCACGGGAAGGCGAGCGAGGTAGCGGGCGGCACCCCGGCAGCGGCAGCAAGCTCGTTCCAAACCTGAAAATCTGCCTGCCACATGGTCAAATCGGCCAAGCCGCCATAGAAATGGCTGAAGGTATGGCTCTGCACGACTTGGCCTGCGTCACGCAAGGGCGCGAGCAGGTCGCCGAAGTACCAACCGGGGTCACTTGCGGCGGTGCCGTAAGGATCGTCGGCGAACCAAGGCGTCTTGGTCCAGCGGTCTGAAGGCCAACCATTGGCTTTGTTGGCCCAGGCAAAGGTCGGGCCACCGAGAAACTGGCGGCGCTCGCGATTGCCCGTTAGGAAGTTGTAGCCCGTGGCGTAGTAGGTGGCGCGGAGGTTCAGGGGCTTGAAGATGGCGAGGGTCGTGGTGATACCTTCACGCATCCGCAGCGCCCGCGCCAGGTAATCCTGATCAACGTTGGGATCGTCCAGCGAGCGGGAGTGAACGAGGCCGCCCATCGCCGTCTCCCAGTCGAAGGTGAAGGCCATGGCAGCGGCGCGGCCCAAAGGCCAAGGGGCGATGTGGGGCAACGAGGGGTCGGCCTCTGCGGGCGATGCGGCGAGATGGGCCAACTCGTCGCCGCCTTCGCGCAACCCCAAGCCATCAAGGTAGATCCGGTCATCGGCGGCAGGCTCAACGCGCACCGTCAGGGCAGCAGCAACGGCGGGAGCGACAAAACTGCCTCGCAACGGTGCCCAATCGCGAGGCGGCGCTTCGGGCGTCCAGAGCGTCACCGGCTGCCAAAGGGTCGTCGCGTCGCCCACGCTGGCCCCTTCAGCGGTACGCCACTGGAAAACGAGGCGAGCGCGGGTGGGCGAGCGTTGGGCCGCATCGGTGAGAGCAAAACCGCTGAAGCAGTAGCGTTGGCCGGGGCGAACGGGCATGGCGGGGGTTAGCACATAGTTGCCGATACCGATGAGTTGGAGGGCGCGGCCATCACCATCGAGGTCGAAGCCTTGCCCATCAACGGCGGGGCCGCGCAATTGCACCCCAGGGGCGTAAGCTGTCCAGCCAGCGGGGAGAGCGGGGGACGTGCCGGGAGTGGCGAAATTAGCGTTGGGGAGCAACTCGGCGCTAAGCAGCGGGGTGGAGGTGCAGCGAGCGACCCGTTGGCGTAAGGCGAGCCAGACACCCAGCGCGCCGACCAGCAGGCAGATGACCGTCGCGCCGAGCAGGAGCCGTCGTGAGACCATCACCACCACCGCCCTCGGCCTACGCCGACCGGCGACCGTTTGCCGTGCCTTTCAGGGGGCAATTCTAGCATAGATTGGAGGTTAGCCGTTAGAGCGTAGCGACGCAAGATCTTGTGTCGCTACCATTTCTGCTGCTTAGGCATGGGGCAGAATCGGGCATTTCAGCTTGACAGTTTACTATGGCAGACTACGTGACGAACGGGAAGCCGGGTGCTGCCTTCGACAAGCTCAGGCAGCGTGTTCGCCAGCAGCGTGTTCGCCAGCAGCGTGTTCGCCAGCAGCGTGTTCGCCAGCAGCGTGTTCGCCAGCAGCGTGTTCGCCAGCAGCGTCCTCGCTGGCTGAGCTTGTCGCAGCCAGCGAGGACACTGCCTCACCCACCGTACTCAC
>CAIRDL010001157.1 GCA_903877345.1 uncultured Oscillochloris sp.
CCATACCGAGGGCGACAAGGCTCTGGGCAGCTTCAGGCCGCATGCCCGTCAGAATGAGCTGGGCACCAAGCAGCCGTACCATGTGGGCCGTCGTAAGCAGCGCCTCGGCGACAGCGGCATCTATACAGGGCACGCCGGTAAGGTCAATGATCGCGAAATGGGCGCGTCGAGCCTCCACCCCATGCGCCAGGGTCGTCATTATCTGGTGCGCTCGGCGGGCGTCAATGGTGCCAATCAGCGGCATCACCACGATGCGTTCACTAAGCGGAATGAGTGGCGTCGCCTGTTCATCCAACAACCGCGTATGCAGGGCGATCAGTTCTTCTTGCATGCGCAGACGCTCTTGTTGGCTGCTCAGGCGCTCGTCTTGAAGCTGCGCGTGTTCAGCTTCGGCCTGGCGGCGCTCGGCTTGGGCATGGGCCAAGGCAATGAGCATCGCGTTAATCGCTTTGCCCACCTGCCCGAGTTCGTCGTCACCACTGACACCCACGCGGGCGGCCAAGTCACCGCTTACCCCAATGCGGGCCACCGCTGTGCTCAAACGCACGAGGCGGCGCAGCACCAAGCGCTCGAACAGCGTGTCAATCACCAAGCCAAACAGGCCGCTGGCAACCACAAAGGCGATGCTGAAGAACATGAGGAGCGCTTGCCCCTGCGCAGCGATGGTGCGCGCCACCTTCACCTGCAGAATCAGCGCTGGCGCACCGAGCATATCCCGCAACAGCGTATAGCCGGCAATGAACTGGTCGTCTATTGGTCGAACAACCTGCCCCGTCACGTCAAACAGCGCCGACTGAGGAGCCTGGATGTCCGCTGGCACCGCCGCGCTGTTGAGCTCGAACACCGCAAGCGGGAGTTGGGTGAGTTGCCCGAGTTGTTGCAGGGCGGCGGCGTCGAGGCTGCGCCCGAAGATCATTGCGCCCCGTGGCGGTGCATCGGCCAGACTAGGGACGATAGGCCGTGAGGCGAGCAGCAGTGGCCCCGAGGGCAGGACGACCACCCCGGCCTGATGCGCCTCGGGGTTCGTGTACTGGTACAACTGCGGGTGAGCTTGAAGGTAGGCAAGCAGCGTTGGCGGCACAGGGCGCACCTGTTGTGCCGCCAGGTCATAGGCTTTACCAAAAACCAGTTGCCCCGCATTGTCGAGCAGAAGCACCACATCACAATCGTAGAGCGCGAAGATGCTGTCATCGAGGCTGGCGGTAATATAAGCATCGTTGGGCTGCGCAACAAATGCATAGGTGTCGTCCCACATTGACCATGACGCCGTCGTGTTATCGAGGCGAACGAGCATCTGCGCGAGGGCGTTCTGCACCCGGTCGAGGTCGGTCTGCATCGTGGTGGTCTCAAGCTGCCCAAAACTGGCGAGCAGCGTGAGCCGCAATGGGATGTACAGGCCGATTAGCAGCACCACCACGGCGCTGATCAGCAGCAGGAGCGCCTTGACGCGTAGCGTCAAACGCCAACGGCGTTGGGGTACGGGGACGGGCGAGTGTTTAGGCAAAAGAGCCATAGCAACACCTGCTCAGCGAACCGCCCTGTTGATTGGGTGCCGACTCACCGTGCCACGCGCAGCGCCAGATTGGCGGTTTGCTGCCCTTGAGCGTGATCTTCAGTTGATAGATGCGCCCTGGGGTAGCGGCTTTGCGCGGCATTGGCCTCTCCTTTGGTCTGCGGGGCGATAGCTGCAATCATACCACGCCGGTTTTGGCCTAAGGCATGTTGCAGATTGCAGATTGCAGATTGCGGATTTGCCGCAACAGGACGCGGTGCATTTGCCCAAATTGTTAAGCTGGATTGAAACATGCCTTAAAGTTCAACCGGTTTGCGGTCGCAACACCCTCTTCGCTTCCATCAAAAAGCTGCGCCCAGTGGCTTGCACCGTAAGGTGCGGCCCACTGGGCGCGTCTTGGGTTGCTTACTTACCTCGACTACCTACCGTTCGAGGCCTGAGTTGATCTTACCGAACGCCCCCTCGATGCTGCTGCCGATCAAGGTCAAAATGCCAATGACAACAATGGCGATGAGGACGAGAATGAGCGCGTATTCAACCAGACCTTGGCCCTCCTCACGGGCGAAAAAACTGCGAACCATTGCGGCCTCCTTGATAGGGTGACGATGAACCCTTGGCTCGGCGAACCGAGCCGATGGTTGTAGTAAAGCAGGCAATGGCTGGCGCGTGGTACCTACGCTGCATACAATCTGTATACATTTGGCCTACATACATGTACACTTGGGTTGTATACACCCTACGGTATCCCCTAGGTCACCATGAGTGAGTGCTATTCGTTTGGCGAATGGGTGCGACGGCGGCGGAAGGCGCTTGATCTGACCCAGGATGCCCTGGCGTTGCGGGTCGGCTGTTCCAAGGTGCTGATCTCCAAGATCGAGACCGACGCCCGTCGTCCGTCTCGTGCGATTGCGGCGCTGCTCGCTACCGCCCTTGCGCTCGATCCTGACGAACAGGCGGCGTTCGTCCAAGCTGCCCGCGCCGAACTCGCCGTCGCCCGCCTCCCCACCCCAACGCAGGGCATACCGCTTCCCACGCTGCTGCTGCCCAACACTGCCCCCGCCTCAGACGCCAATCCACCCGCTCTGCTCCCCACGCTGCCACTGCCCAGCATTGCCCCAACTCCAGATGCCAATCCAACACCCGCTTTGCCCATAACGGAACCGCCCAGCCCTCACTACGATCCGCCACTGACTAGTCTGGCAACGGAGTCTTCGGGTATGGATGCTGGCTTCGACAGGCTCAGTCGGCGTCCGTTGGCTGAGCCTGTCGAAGCCAACGCTCCAGCGCTTGCGCCGACGATGTCGCGCTGGATGTGGTCATTCTGGGCTTGGTGGAGCAGCGCTGGGGCGCTAGGCTGGGGGTTAGGCCAGGTGTTAGGGTGGTATGGCGGCAGTCTCGTCACTCACGAACGGGTGCTTGATTTGGGTGATGGGACGTGGCTCTTAGGGGCGGGCTTGGCGGAGACGGCGGACACCATCATCATCGGCGCAACCGTCACCTTGGTGCAGATGTCCGTCCTGCGACGGCACAGCGACCAAGGTGATTGGCGCAGGTGGGGCCTTGTGACGATGCTCGCCTGGATGTTGACGGGGATGCTCACCCGCTTCTCATTGAGCGAAATTGGCGGTCTCATGCTCGGGTTGACGCTCGGCATTGCGCAATGGTTGGCGCTTCACCGGCTGGCGCAGCGCAAATGGTGGGTTCTGGTCAGCACTTTGGCGTGGGCACCGATCTGGAGCTTGAGCGCAAGCCTGAACACGGGTTTCTATCAGGCGATTGGCGGCACGATGACTGGCAGCATCTACGAGCGTGGCCCTGGGTGGATGGTCGCCCTTCTGTTGGCGGGGGCAATCGTCGGTGGACTCTGGGGCGTCATCACGGGCGGAGTGCTTGCGCGGATACTTGCACCAGCACTAGTACATCATCCGAGTAAATTTGATGGGTAGAGGC
>CAIRDL010001158.1 GCA_903877345.1 uncultured Oscillochloris sp.
ATGATTAAGCATTATCCGCCCATCAAGCGCCGCGCCGACCTCGAAGCGCTGCTCACTGAGTTTGCGCGGGTGCTCAACCAAGAGTTGGATTATGTGCAGGAAGCCCAGAACGCCGTTACGTTTCGCAAGAACTTCGCCGGCGTGCGTGGCATTTACATTCCCGAAGTGATTGCCGACCACACTACCCGGCGCGTCTTGGTGATGGAGCGCATCGGCGGGGTCAAGATCAACGATTTACGCACCCTTGAGAGCCTCGGCGTCAGTCGGGTGGAACTGGCGGCGCGGCTGAACAACTGTTACCTCAAGCAGTTTTTCATTGACGGTTTCTTTCACGCCGACCCGCACCCCGGCAATCTGTTTGTCCGCCTCGATCCCGAACTGCCGAGCGTCTCCCAGAACGGCCAACACCCAGCGCCCACGCTCACCAGCAGTGGCGTGATGACCGATGGCTTTCTGTTTGGGGATGCCGAGGCCCGCGCTATTGCACCAGGACGGCCTTTCACGCTGATCTTTGTTGATTTTGGCATGACTGGCGCGCTGCCTCCGCCGACGATGGACGTGATTCGGAGCGCGGTGATTGGCCTGGCGACCAGCGATGCCGAGCGCATTGTGAATGGCATCGAGCAGTTGAATATGATCCTGCCGGGGGCTGACCGTCGCCCCATTGTGCAGGCTGTCCAAGTGCTGCTCCGCCACGCTTTCAACCGGACAATGCGCGAGATGACTTCACTTGATGTCGAGGCGATTTTCGCTGAAACAAAAGACATCATCTACGATCTGCCTTTCCAAATCCCCCAGAACTTGCTCTATTTTGGACGCTCGTTAAGCATGGTTGCGGGTCTGGCGACGGAAATTTGCCCCGATATTAACCTCTTCCAAGAACTCCAGCCCTTTGCCCGCATGCTGCTTGACCAAGAGCGGCGCAATGGCAATTGGTCTGAGCAGGTGCAGAAAGAGGTGCGCGAGCTAGGTCAGATTTTGCTGACCCTACCCCGACAGATGGAGTCCTACTACAAGGCGGCGAACCGGGGCGAACTCTCGACGCGCTCGGATCTGACGCGCCTCGAACGGGGTATGCGCCGTGTCGAGCGCTCGAACGAGCGTATGACCGGCGGCATCCTGGCAACGGGTCTCTTCCTGGGCGGCGTGCAACTGCGTCTGCGGGGCCGCACGCAGGAGGCTGACCGGGCTTGGTGGGCCGCCGCCGCCGCCGCGCTCTGGGCGCTCTGGCCGCGTGGCGCGCGCTAATGCGCCGCTGATGGGCCGCTGTTGGCGCGCATGGTCATGAAGTTGGTCGCCCTTGTGCGCTGGTTGGTCGCCCTGGCGGTACTCGGGGCGGCGCTCTACCTCAGCTTTCAGCCCGACCCCCGTGACGGTTTGCGTGCGGCTGACCGGCTCTTCACGAGCGGACGCTACCACGAGGCGCTGGAGCGCTATGCAGCGCTCGCGCCGGTGCTTCCGGTGGCGCAGGTGCGTTTGGGCATGGTACGCACGCTACGCGGCGAACGCAACGCGGCGGAACGGGCGCTCTACGCCGCATTACAGCGCGGACTCGCGCCTACCGACGCGGCCCTCGCGCACCTTTACCTGGGCCGCGCCCTGGCTGATGCTGGTCGGTCGGACTTGGCGGAGCGCAGGTGGCAGTTGCTTGAGCCTTGCCGCGACCAAGTGGCCTGCGCCTACCGCGCTGCCGCCCGCGTCTTGGTCGCCACGGCGGCGTTGCAGCGTGGTGATACGCAAATCGCCGCTGCTGGATACCGGGCCGCTCTGACGACGCCGCTGCCGCCGGGTTGGGCGGCGGCTTGTCGCTACGGGCTGGCGCTGCTCGTCGCCCCCGACGACGCCGAAACTGCCCGCGCCCTCCTGGCTGAAGCTGCGGCGGAGCTTGCGCCTGCCGATGCGCTGCTGGCCCCGTTGCTGCCGTCGGCGGGCGATGGGCCGAGCCGTCTGGCGGCGGTGTTGGCTGCTGAACCGGCGCAGCGCCCGCAACTCCTCGGCCAATTCTATCTTGACCTAAACCTCTACGGTCTGGCCGAGGCCCAATTCGCCCGCGTTGACCCACAGGGGCCACACGCCCTGAGCGCGGCGGCTTACGCGGCGTATGCGCGCTGGCGGGCCGGTGATGCTGCCGCAGGGCAAGCCCGCCTTGCGGCGTTGGTGGCGGCGCATCCTGACGAGCCGCGTATCCGCTCGCTGTTGGTCTTAGCCTACCTGACGAGCGATGCGCCTGCCGCCCGCGACCAGCTTGAGGCTTTATCCCGGCTGAGTCCCGGCAACCCGGCGGTGGAACTGGTTTGGGCGAGTTGGTATGCGGCGCAGCACGACTATGAGCAGGCCAGTTTGGCTTACGAGCGGGCGCTGAAGGCGGCGGCACCGGCAGAGCAGGGTAGTTATGCCCTTGTAGCGGCGCGCTTTCACTTGGCTACCACCTACGAACTGTGTGCGCTTGGCTTGCCTCGTGCCGAGTTAGCGGCGCACGAACTGCCTGACGACGCGACGGCCCTGACGACGGTGGCGGCGCAGCGTTACTACTGTGGGCAGTTCGCGGCTGCGGCGGAGGCGGCGCGCACGGCCCAACAGCTTGGGGCTGGCTCCGAGGCGAGTTACTACCTCGGCATAGCCCTTGCGGCCCTCGGTGAACAGGAGGCAGCGCGGGCGGCCTTGCTCCGTGCTGCTGACCTCGCGCCCGCCTCGGCGTGGTGCCGTCGGGCCGAACTTGCCTTGGGGCGGTTGCCGTGAGCTTAGGTTTTTAGACGGATTTTAGATTGCAGATTTGCCGCAACCGAACGCGGTGCATTTCCCCAAACGGTCAAGCTGAGTTGAACCATGCCTAAACGCAGATAAGCCAAACCCACTGCCTAAAACCAGCGCTTGTGGTAGGATACTGCGCGTCAGGGTGGTCATACTCAACGAAAACAACTAAGGAGACCCATCGGTGAACCATGTGCTGTCCGTACTCGGCTATGCGCTTATTCCCGCCATCGCCACCATACTCGGGAGCCTCGTCGCCATTTTTCGGACACCCGGCCTCGGGGTGCAAGGTGCCATCCAACATTTCGCCGCCGGAGTCGTGTTCGCCGCCGTCGCCGGTGAGGTGCTGCCGGAAATCATGCGCGAACACGAACTGCTGCCGTTGATCCTGGGCTTCTCGCTCGGTGTCGTCGCGATGCTCAGCATCAAGTGGTTCACGCAACGCCTTGGCGGCCACGAGGAGAGCAAGGGCGGCGCATTGCCCACAGCGCTGTTGGTGACGGTTGCCGTGGATCTGCTGATGGATGGGCTGTTAGTGGGGATCGGCTTCGCGGCAGGCGCGACGACCGGCATGCTGCTGACGGCGGCGCTCACCCTTGAGGTGCTCTTTCTCGGCCTCTCGACCGCCGTGGCGATCAGGAAAGCGGGGGCAACCTGGCAGCGAATGCTGCTGCTCATCACGGGGTTGGCGCTGCTGATTGTGCTTGGGGCACTGCTTGGGGGCACGCTCCTCGCGGGGCTGGCTGGCCCCTGGCTTGAGGGCGTCCTAGCTTTTGGAGCCGCCGCGCTGCTCTACCTCGTGACGGAGGAACTGTTGGTCGAGGCGCACGAACTGCCCGACACGCCGTTGATGACCGCCTGTTTCTTCATCGGCTTTCTGATGATCTTCCTCATCGAGATGATGGTGACGCCGGCGGCTAACTCGGGCGGGTTTCTGGATTTTAGATTGTAGGCAATAGAGCAAAAGGCACGCTGTGAAACGTCTTGTCATGCTGAGCGTCAGCGAAGAATCTCGGTCGGGACGCTTCGCTGCGCTCAGCGTGACAGCGTGCTTTTTGCGGTATTGCGATTTTAGGCATGGTTCAAGCGGGCTTTAGGGACGCGGAAGATTTTAATCATCCAAGCCGGGCCAATGATCCGTGACCGGGCCGCACCCTAGCCGATCACGGATCACGCGTCACGGATCAGATGGAATGTTTTAAATCTTCCGCTTCCCTTACAGTCTAGCGATCTAACGCAAAGCCGCAAAGCCGCAAAGAGGATACAGAGGCCCGATTTACCGCATAAAATCGCTCGAACTTTCGCATAAAGTACTACCTACATGGTGCGTAGCGCCTCGATGGGTACGAGCCGACTGGCACGGATGGCAGGGTAGAGACCAGCGACGAGACCTACGGTTGAAGCGAAGCTCAGCGCAAGGACGACCGCCGGCAGATCGAGGAGCAGATACGGTGCGATGCCGAGGTCGCTGAAGAAAAGTTGTACGACCACGGCCCCACCGTTGACGAGGAAGGCGGTGAAGAGTAGTCCGGCGAGGCCACCAATCAGGCTAAGCACTAGCGCTTCAATGATGAACTGGACGAGGATGTCGCGCCGCCGGGCTCCCACCGCTTTCCGCAAGCCAATTTCGCGGGTGCGTTCCGCGACACTCACCAGCATGATGTTCATGATTCCGATGCCTCCCACAAGCAACGCGATGCCGCCAATCACGCCCAGGAAGATGGTCAGGCCGACGAGGATGTTGTTGTTGGCCTCGGCAAACTGGCCATAGTTCTGGAAACTGAAATCGTTGCCTTGTTCCGCACGCAGCTTGTGGCGCATACGGAGCAGGGTGCTCACGGCGGCCTGTGTCTCCGCTAGATGGGTCACATCCTCCAAGTAGATCGTCGCCTCACTGATCTGCACCGTGCCGAGGGTTGCCTCAGGAAAGAGCCGGTCGCGGGCGACACTGATTGGTACCACGACAAAACTCCCGCCAAAGAAGCTGTTTTGGGTGGCCTCCAGCACGCCAATAACGTGGAAGCTCAGCCCCAGAATGAGCACTTCGCGGCCAAGCGGCCGCCCGTCGGGGAAGAGTTCCTGGGCCATGCTCCAGTCAAGCACTACGACCCGCGCCCGCTCCGTGAGGTCTTGCAAACTGAGAAAACGCCCCAAGGCCATGTGCCTCGTTGGGCGCAGGTAGGCGAGATCTGCCCCGATAATTTGGCTGCTGCTTTGCACCGGCCCAGCGCTTAACGTACCGCTAGAGTCGTAGTGGGCTACTACCTCGCGCACATTCGACATTCCCTTGAGCGCTGCAATATCGGCGGCACTTAGGCGCGCTTGGTCGGGCGGGCTGCTGCCCATGGAACCGTAATCGGGTTGCGCTACAAGCGTCAGTGCGTCAGTCTCAAGCCCTGCGAACTGGCTCAGCATAAAGCGCTGAAAGCTCTGACCGACCGAGAGGAGCGTGCTTACGGCAGCGATGCCGATGGCGATGCCCAAGGTTGCCAGGAAGGTACGCAATTGGTTGCTTAGGAGCGAGCCAAGGGCGACACGAAGGGCTTCAAAGAGTTTCATGGGGTACGTACCTCCGGTGGCAGTTCTCCCTCGGTGGGCGAGAAGATGGTCATGCTGATTTGGTCGCCCTCGCTCAGACCCGTCACGATTTGCACCCGATCGCCGCTCGTGGCTCCTAGCACCACGGGTACTTGCTCACCCGTGGCGCGGTACACAAAGGAACCAGCCTCACCAGACACGACAGCCTGAAGCGGGATGATCAATACATCTTTGAGGGCGAGGATGGCGATATTGGCGGTGGTCGCCATCCCTACCCGGAGCCGTGGGTCACTGGTTTGCATCGCGATCTCGACTGGGTAGAGCCCTCCCAAGGGGCCGGAGCTACTGAAGGCTCCCCCCGTCTGGGTCTGTTGGTCATTCTGACTAGCGGGCAATGTCCCAACGAGCAGCACCTCGCCGGTGAAGGGTGTATCCGGCACCGAGTCAATGTTCAATTGCACGCTTTGGCCTGCCTGCACCCGCGCCACATCCTGCTCTGTCACTTGGCCACGAATGAGGAAGCCACTCAGGTCGGCGATCCGCACGGCATCGGTGCTGGTAGTCATGGTTCCTGGCTTGAGCGTGAGTTCCACCACCATGCCTGCGATGGGAGCCTTGAGCACAGCAGCCTCGAGGTTGGTCTCGGCAACAGCCAGCGTAGCGCGGGCCTGTTCAAGGGTCGTGCGAGCGCGAGCCAGTTCCACGGGGTCGGGGCCAGCGTGCAGTTTCTGCTCGGCGGTGCGGGCCTCGATCACGGTGGCCTCGAGTTCGGCCCGCCGGGCTAGACGACTCGGGTTGTCCGTCAGATTCTTATAGTTCTTCTCCGCCTCAGCGAGGGTCTGTTGGGCCTCGAGGATAGCGGTTTGCACAGCGTTGCTACCCGCTGTGGCGTAGGTGCGGCGGGCCTCGGTCAAGGTGCGCTCGGCGCTGGCAAGGGTGCGCTCGGCGGCTTCATTTTGGCGCACCTCATCCTTCCGCGCTTGGGCGTAGGCTTCGCTCAAATTTTGGAGGTTCTGCTCGGTGTTGTGCAGGTTGGTTTCGGCATCCACGAAGAGGCGGCGGAAGGCTTCGACTTCGCGCTGCTCAAGCTTGCGGTGCTCCGTGCGCCCGTTTGCGTCTACAACCGTTGTCTCGGTCGGGTGGCGGCCCGTGCGCTGCACATAGTCCCAGTTCCACCAAGCATCAGAGTACGCCCGCTGAGTCTGTTGGAGTTCTTGGGTGCCCCGTTCAAGCGCCTGTTGGGCATTGGTTTTAGCGCGTGAGGCACTATCACGGGTCTGCTCGATATTCTGCCGGGCGGACTCGTGGGCTTCCTGGGCCGCAGCGAGGGTCTGCTCGGCGGCGGTCAGGTCGGCGGGGACGAGCTTGCCAGCCTGGAGGTCGGCCAGCCGTTGGCGGGCGATGTTCCGGCGAACGCGAGCCACTTCAAGATCAATTGAGCTCACCTCTTGATTTGCGGCAGCCAAATCAGCGCGAGCGCGAGCCACCCGGGCGGCGGCTTGGGCCAATTCAGCCGCACTTGGGCCTGCAGTTAGTTTATCGAGTCCCTGTTGGGCCTGATCCACTTCAGCGCGGGCGCTTGCCACCTTGAGTTCGAGGTCACGAGTCTCGAGGCGCGCTAGCACGGTGCCGGGTGCCACCGTATCACCACGAGCAACCAGAACCTCGCGGACGTGGGCATTCTCGGGGAAGCTGACCCGTGCTTGGTCGCGTGGCTCAAGCATTCCGTTGACCTGAACGATGTCAAGCAGATCCCCGCGCTCGACAAGGACAAGCATCGGTGTCACCGTCTGGTCAGTGCGGTTCGGCTGAACGAGGATCTGACGGGCAATCAGGGTGGCAGCAACCCCGCCGATTCCGATCAGGAGCACTAGTCCAGTGAGGATGGTTCGCCAGCGTAGACGGTGGCGGCGTGGGCCAGGTGTAGCAGTCATAAGGTGAACGGGATACCTCGCAACTCAGGTGAGAAGTTTACAATAGGCCTATACGTCTGTTCGTATGCTATTATCTCCACATTCAGTTGAGGATCCAGTTTAGGCGCTAGAGACGTGGGCGTGCTAACTGTAAGGGAAGCGGATCTTTTTAATTATCCCGCCGTGATGCGTGATGCGTGATGCGTGATGCGTGATGCGTGATGCGTGATGCGTGATGCGTGATGCGTGATGCGTGATGCGTGATGC
>CAIRDL010001159.1 GCA_903877345.1 uncultured Oscillochloris sp.
AGCGCATCACACCCTTGATGCGGCGGTGTTCGCGGCCTACGGTTGGCCGAGCGACTTGAGTGATGAGGAAGTGTTGGCGCGGTTGTTGGGGCTTAATCTGGCGCGGGGGGCGTAGGGGGTTGTAGATTGTAGACATGGTTGCAGATAGGTCGGTTTTACTTTACAGTCTTGCTTGGCCCTCACCCCCCTTGCCCCCCTCTCTCTGCGGGAGATGGGGGAATCGCATCAGGATGCGCCGCGTTGACGCCCCTCTCCCTGCGGGAGAGGGGCTGGGGGTGAGGGTGGAGTCGGCTGCAATCAGACTCCCGGCTTCGTGACTTGGATAGGATTGCTGTCTATGCAAGCTCTAGCCTTCTGGAAGACGGTAACAATGGACATTGACAACGCCCTAGAGCGTTTTCTTGCGCTGCTTGACGGCGCGGGCCTGCGCTACTGTATCATCGGCGGGCAGGGCGTCAACGCCTATGTGGAGCCGTTGGTTAGCCTCGATCTTGATCTCGTCGTTGCCGCCGACCAGCTTGATCAACTCGAAGCCTTGCTGCCGTCAACGCTCACCATCCGCCGTTTTGCCCACAGCTTAAACGTCGCAATCCCTGGCTCCGACCTGCGGATCCAGTTCCAGACTGATCCGCGTTACTTCACGTTTGTCGCCCGGGCGACGCGGCGTGAAGTCCTTGGGCTTACCCTGCCCGTCGCGAGCCTCGGCGACCTCCTGCGTGGCAAGATTTGGGCAGCCCAAGACCCTGAGCGACGGCGGAGCAAGCGCCAGAAAGATCTCGCCGACATCGCCCGCATCCTTGAGGCCTACCCCGCGCTATGCACCGAAGTGCCTGATGAGTTGCTGCGCCGCTTGGTATAGCGCTGAGTCGACCGCACACTTTCGGCTCGACCGCATAGATGGAGCAATCCTACTCAGGTTATGAATAGGTTTCGAGCCTTTAGGCGGCCCTATCCGGCTGAAGCTTTGACTCCACGCAACAACTCCAATAGGATTGCTATAGATGGAGCAATCCTACTGAGCGGGCGGCGTCGGTCTCCGCCGACGCCCAACCGGAGGCTCCGTAGGTGCGGCTTCAGTCACCAGTCGAGGGGGACACAGCGACGTTACATCAGCATAGTTTGAGTACGCACAAGGCGTTCTGATGCGCTCGACCTGACACCTGAAACCTGGGCTAAAGCCCATGAAAAACGCAGGGTGCGGCTACAAGCCACACCCTGCGAACTGGGCGAACGGCAAAACTGAACCCGTCGCCTACACCACCACCGTCTCCTGATAGACCCCAAACACCTCGCGCAGAACGTCGCACATTTCGCCAACGGTGCAGTAGGCGCGCACACAGTTGAGGATCGCGGGCATGGTGTTCGCACTACCCTCGGCCACGGCGCGCAACTCGGCCAACCGCTGTTGCGCCAACGCAGCATCGCGCTCCCGACGCACCCGGTTTAGCCGTTCAAACTGTTTCCGCTCGCCCTCGGGATCCATCGCCAACAGGGGAATGTTGATCGGCTCGGCGACTTTATAGGCGTTCACGCCGACCATCGTCCGCTCGCGGTTGTCAAGCTCTTGCTGGTAGCGATAGGCTGCGTCGGCAATCTCTTTTTGGAAGAAGCCGTTGCGAATGGCCGCAATCACGCCGCCTTGGTCGTAAATCGCTTTGAAATAGGCGTTAGCCTCGCGCTCCATGCGGTCGGTCAGCGCCTCGACAAAATAGCTCCCGCCCAACGGGTCTACCGTATTGGTCACGCCGCTCTCGCTGGCAATCACCTGTTGGGTACGCAGGGCGATTGTCACCGCCTTCTCGCTCGGCAGCGCCAGGGCCTCGTCCATCGAGTTGGTGTGCAGCGACTGGGTGCCGCCAAGCACCGCCGCCAGCGCCTGAATGGCCGTGCGAACGATGTTGACTTCGGGTTGCTGTGCGGTCAACGAACAACCCGCCGTCTGCGAGTGGAAGCGCAGCCACCACGAACGCTCCTGCTTGGCCCCGTAGGTTTCGCGCATCAGGCGCGCCCAGATGCGGCGGGCGGCCCGGTACTTCGCAATCTCCTCGAAGAAATCGTTGTGCGCGTTGAAGAAGAATGAGATGCGCGGCGCAAAGTCGTCAATGTCAAGCCCGCGTGCCAGGCTCGCCTCGACATAAGCGCGTCCGTCAGCCAAGGTGAAGGCCAATTCCTGCGCGGCGGTGCTGCCCGCCTCGCGAATGTGGTAGCCACTCACGCTGACGGGGTTCCATTGGGGTACATGTTGGCTGCCGAACTCGATGGTGTCCACCACCAAGCGCATGCTCGCTTCAGGCGGGAAAATGTACTCGTTCTGGGCAATATATTCTTTGAGGATGTCATTCTGGGTGGTGCCGCGCAGCTTTGACCACGGAATGCCGCGCTGCTCGGCGACCGCCAGATACATCGCCCAGACCATCGCCGCCGGTGAGTTGATGGTCATCGAGGTGGAGACTTGGTCGAGGGGTAGACCGTCGAGTAGGATTTCCATATCGGCCAAAGACGAGATCGCCACGCCGCACTTGCCGAACTCGCCCTCGACCAGTGGGTGGTCGCTGTCGCGTCCGTAGAGCGTCGGCATATCAAAGGCAATCGAAAGCCCCGTCTGGCCCTGGCTGAGCAGATAGCGGAAGCGGGCGTTTGTCTCTTCGGCGGTGCCGAAGCCGGCGAACATCCGCATCGTCCAGACCTTGCCACGGTAGCCGGTCGGGTGGACGCCACGAGTGTAGGGATACGCGCCAGGGTGGGCAATATCGCGCAGGTAGGCGTTATCCTGGAGGTCAAGAGGCGTGTAGAGCCGGTCAATCGGCGCGCTGCTCGTGGTCATAAAGCGTGCGGTGCGCTCGGGGGTACGTGCCAAGGTCGGCCAAAGGCATTGTTGCTCCCAATCCTTGTGGGCCGCCTGAACTTGCTCCGTCGGCTCAACCATCGTTATTCCTCTCACGCTGAAATTTTATCCGGGTGGGTGTTGCCCCATTTTAGCATAGCCGGTACCAGGCGGGCGGGCGAGCGAGCGGGCGAGGGCGACGGCGCGCACTTCGCGGGTACCGGCGGCGCGCAGACCCGCCGCGCACGCCGCCAGAGTTGCGCCCGTGGTAAGCACATCATCCACCAGCACCACGCGGGCGGGCGGCGCGTTTGGCCCACACCAGACGAAGGCCCCCGCGACATTCGTCTGGCGTTCGGCCCGCTTTAGGCGGGCTTGATGCCCCGTATCGCGCCCGCGCTCCAGCCCTGTGGCGCAGATGGGCAAACCCCAACGCTGACTCAGTCGCCGGGCCAGTTCTTCCGCTTGGTTGAAACCACGCTCGGCTAGGCGACCGGCGTGCAGTGGTACGGGAACCAAGGCGTCAGCGGGTGGGGCTGCGAGGCGTGTCGCCAGGGCATCACCCAACGCCTCGGCCATGCGTCGTCGCCGCCGGTACTTCAGGGTGTGGATCGCCTGTCGCACGGTCTGGTCGTAAATCCACCCGACGTGCATGCTGTCGAGGCCCGGTGTTGGTGTTTCGAGCGGATAGGGCTGCAATTGTGCCACACAGTTTGGGCAGAGCAAGCCGCCCGCGCCGCCGCAAGCGGCACAGCGATCTGGGAAAACGAGGTCAAGCAACCGCTTCAGCAGATCTGAGAACCAGAGCATCGCGCCCTCCTCTGGGTAGAGCTTTCCGCCATCTACACCGTGAGGGTTGCGCGGAAGGATTCAGCTTTGGTTAGGCGGTCATAGCCCAACAACTCGTCTGGTTTGCGTAAGGTGGTTCTCGTAGCCCGTGGGTTGAGCCGTTGGACGTGGTGGCAGGGTAAACCGTTACGCCGCATCTGAGCTGTTGCAAGGCGGGCTTCGTACCCGTAGCCCGCCAGTTTACTGGCTGGGCTACGGCGCACACGGTGACTTTGCAACCGCCCTGAGACAAGCTTGGCAGGTTTGCCAAAGCGAATCGGAGGTGCTATACTGTAGCGACAAGACGGTTCGCAACACGAGCTAACGTTTTTTGGCTGTCCCTCCACGGGTTCCGAGCATGTAGATCTGTCTTTTCGGGAACCCTTGCAGCGCCGCACCATTTTGCTACAGCGAACACGCCTCCCAGGCTTCAAGCGCCTGGGTTTCCGCGCCTAAAGGCAACACACTCTATGAACCGTCGCTGAGCAAGCTTCCTGGTGATCGTCCCACACCGCTCACGGCAGTGGCGGGCGAGAACGTCGGAACATGGCCTAAGTGCCGGACGTTGTGGAAAAGTGGGTAGCCCCCACTTTTCTTATTGTAGGCGAGATTAAGGTATGAAGAGCGATTTTTACACGGCGATTTCGCAGATCGCTGCCGAGCGTGGCATCCCCAAAGAGGCCATCATCGATGTGATGGAGAAGGCTCTGATCACCGCCTACAAGCGCACGCTGGGCAGTAACCCGCCGCCAATGGAGGTGACGGTTCAGCTCGACCCGCAAACTGGCTCGGCTCACGTCTACGCCGAGAAGCAAGTGGTTGATGATGTGCTTGATGAGCGTTTCGAGATTGAAATTACGCAGGCGCAACGCCACAAGCCCGGGGCGCAACTCGGCGAGACGGTGATGGTCGAGAGTACGCCCAATGATTTTGGGCGCATCGCCGCCCAGACTGCTAAGCAGGTCGTACTCCAGGGCATCAAAGAGGTTGAACGCGAGTATATCTACGGCGAGTATATGGACCGCGAGGGCGAGTTGATCACTGCGACGGTGCAGCGCATGGCGAAGGGCAATGTCATCCTTGAGATGGGCAAGGCCGAGGCTATTTTGCCACCGAAAGAGCAGGTAGACAAT